>DATENJ010000483.1:0-4547 GCA_035275125.1 Actinomycetes bacterium
GTTCGCCGCCCGCCACGACCTCCCGCCCGGCGCCGCCGTCGCCGACTGGCGGGAGCTGGCCGGCCGCGGCCGGGTGGCCGACGCCGTCCTGATCTGCACCCAGGACGCCATGCACGTCGAGCCGGCGGTCGCCTTCGCCGAGCTCGGCTACCACGTGCTCCTGGAGAAGCCGATGGCCACCACCGAGGCCGGCTGCCGGCGCATCGTCGAGGCGGTCGAGCGGGCCGGGGTGCTGTTCGCCGTCTGCCACGTCCTGCGCTACACCCCCTACACCGCCCTGGTGAAGCAGGTCGTCGACGCCGGCCGCCTCGGCCAGGTGATCTCGGTCCAGCACCTGGAGCCGGTCGGGTTCCTCCACCAGGCCCACTCCTATGTCCGCGGTCCCTGGCGGCGGGAGGGCGCGGCCACCTTCATGCTGCTGGCCAAGTCCTGCCACGACCTCGACTGGCTGCAGTACGTGGTCGCCCGGCCGATCCGGCGCGTGGCCAGCTTCGGCGGGCTGACCCACTTCCGGCCCGAGCACCGGCCAGCCGGGGCCGCCGACCGCTGCCTCGACTGCGCGGTCGAGCCGGACTGCCCGTACTCGGCCGTGCGCTTCTACTCGCGTTGCCTGGAACGGGGTGCCGGCTGGCCGCTGGACGCCGTGCTCGACCACACCACCGAGGCCGACCTTCGGGCCGCGCTGCGCTCCGGCCCCTACGGGCGCTGCGTCTGGGCGTGCGACAACGACGTGGTCGATCACCAGGTCGTGGCCATGGAGTTCGACGGCGGCCCGACCGGCACGTTCACCATGACCGGGTTCAACGCCGGCGGCCACCGCCGGACCCGCCTGTTCGGCACCCTCGGCGAGCTGGAGGGCGACGGCGAGACCGTCCGCGTCCACGACTTCCTCACCGGGACGGCCGAGGTGCTCTCGGCCCGGCCTCCCGGGGACCCCACCGCCGGCGGCGGCCACGGCGGCGGCGACTGGGGCCTGATGGACGCGTTCGTCCGCGCCGTGGCCACCGGCGACCGCTCGGCCATCCTCACCGGCCCCCGGACGTCCCTCGACGCCCACCTGGTCGTGTTCGCCGCCGAACGGGCCCGCCGCGACGGCGTGGTCGCCACCGTCCTTGGGTAGGGTAGACGCGGAATTCCGAGACAGGAGGACCCTCGTGGCCGATCCCAAGGACACCACCCAGGAGATCCAGGCGCAGGTCCTGGACGGCATCCGCAAGAGCCAGGAGGCCGTGATCGACGGCATGCGTTCCTGGGCCGAGACCGTCCAGCAGCTGGTGCCCGGGGGCGCCCAGTCGGCCGTGCCCGGCGGCGTCCAGCTGCCCTCGCCCGCCGAGGTCGTCGACTCGGTGTTCGACTTCGCCGCCCAGCTCCTCAACGCCCAGCGCGAGCTGGCCCACAGCGTCCTCGGCGCCACCACCGCCGTCGGCGAGCGGGTCAAGGAGGAGACCGAGAAGGCCGCCGGCGCCGCCAGGAAGTCGACCACGAGCTGACCGCCCGGCGGTAGCCCACCCCGCGGGGAGGAGGAGCCATCGAATCGGCGTGGGCGCCGCTGCGGATCAGGATCTTCCGGGTGCTGTGGCTGGCCCAGCTGGGCAGCCTGATCGGCACCTGGATGCAGACGGTGGGCGCGCAGTGGCTGCTGGTCGACCAGCCGGCCGCCGAGACCCTGGTCGCCCTGGTCCAGACGGCCAACATGTCGCCGGTGTTCTTCCTGGCCCTGCCGGCCGGTGTGTTCGCCGACGTGTTCGACCGGCGCCGGCTCATCATGGCCGTGCAGACGGCCGCGCTGGTGATCGCCGGCGTCCTGGCCGCCCTGACCGCGGCCGACAGGACCACCCCGGCGCTGCTGCTGACGTTCACGTTCCTGCTCGGCTGCGTCCAGACCCTGACCATGCCGGCCTGGCAGGCCCTGATCCCCGAGCTGGTGCCCCGCTCCCAGCTGCCGGCGGCCTCGGCGCTCGGCGGCATCAGCATGAACCTGGCCCGCGCGGTCGGGCCGGCGGTGGCCGGCGTGCTGATCGCCAGCATCGACGTGGCCGCCGTGTTCGCCCTCAACGCGCTCTCGTTCGGCTTCCTGGTGCTGGCCCTGGCCACCTGGCGGCGGCCTCCGGTCGAGCCCGACGACCAGCCCGAGCGGTTCCGCTCGGCGCTGGTGGCCGGCGGCCGCTACATCCGGCACTCCCGGATTGTCCGCCGCATCCTGCTGCGCTCGCTGCTGTTCGTCGTGCCCGGCACCGTCGTCTGGGCGCTGCTGGCCCTGGTCGCCAGCCACCGGCTCGGGCTCGGCCCCGGCGGCTACGGGCTGCTGCTGGCGGCGCTCGGCGTCGGTGCCGTCACCGGCGCCTTCACCCTGCCCCGGCTGCGCCTGCGGACCTCGACCAACGGCATCGTCCTGCTCTCCAGCCTGGTCTTCGCCGCCGCCCTGCTGGTGGTCGCCCTGGTCGTCCACCCGGTCGTCGTCACCGCCGCGCTGTTCGCCGCCGGGGCCGCCTGGCTGGCCGTCATGGCCAGCCTCAACGCCATCATGCAGCTGTTCCTGCCCGGCTGGGTGCGGGCCAGGGGCCTGTCGACCTACCAGATCGTGTTCGTGGGCGGCCAAGGTGTGGCCGCGCTCGTCTGGGGACTGCTGGCCGAGCGGTTCGGGCTCGTGGCTGTCTTCCTGGCCGCGGCCGGGCTGATGCTGGCCGGGGCGGCCTCGCTGCGCTGGTGGCCGCTGCACGACACCGAGGGCCTGGACCGGAGCCCGGCGATGTACTGGCCGGAGCCCCACCTCGACTTCGAGCCCGAGCCCGACGACGGCCCGGTGCTGGTCACCGCCACCTACCGGGTCGCCGAGGACCAGGAACCACGGTTCCTGGAGGCGATGGAGCAGGTCCGCCGTTCCCGCCAGCGCACCGGGGCCTCACGCTGGGACCTGTACCGGGACGGGGCCGACCGCCGCCAGTTCGTCGAGACGTTCGTGGTCCCGTCCTGGGCCGAGCACCTGCGCCAGCACGGCGAGCGCCTCACCGGGACCGACCAGGCGCTCGAGGAGCGGGCCATCGCCCTCGCCGACGGGCCCCCCGAGGTCCAGCACCTGTTCTCGATCCAGCCCCGCCAATGACCCCGGGAGGCGGTCACATGTCCGACACCCATCCGCCGCTGGATTTCCCCGAGTACCGGGGCACCCGGCTGCGGGCGCCGCGGCAGCCGCTGGTGCCGCTGCCGCACCGGCTGACCGAGATGTCCGGGCCGCTGCTGGGCGAGGGGATGGTGACCGGGGCCGACCACGACCTGACCGCCCAGCATCCCGGGGAGCCGCTGGGGGAGCGGATCGTGGTCGAGGGGCGGGTCCTGGACGCTGGCGGCCGGCCGGTGGCCGCCACCCTGGTCGAGGTCTGGCAGGCCAACGCCGGTGGCCGCTACCGCCACGACGTCGACCGCCACCCGGCGTCGCTGGACCCGAACTTCAGCGGGGCCGGCCGGTGCCTGACCGACACCGAGGGGCGCTACCGGTTCGTCACCGTCAAGCCGGGCGCCTACCCCTGGCGGAACCACGCCAACGCCTGGCGGCCGGCGCACATCCATTTCTCGCTGTTCGGACGGGCCTTCACCCAGCGGCTCATCACCCAGATGTACTTCCCCGGCGACCCGCTGTTCGCCTTCGACCCCATCCTCGGCTCGGTGCCCGAGGCGGCCCGGGAGCGGCTCGTGTCCCGGTTCGACCCCGAGGTCACGGTGCCCGAATGGGCCCTCGGCTACCGGTGGGATATCGTCCTGCGGGGTCGCCAGGCGACGCCGCTCGACGACGAGGAGGACGACCCGTGACCCTCCCGGAGACGCCGTCCCAGACCATCGGCCCCTTCTTCGCGGTCGGGCTGTGCTGGCCCGACGGCCCCGACGTGGTGGCCGAGGGCACCCAGGGGGCGGTCCTGCTCACCGGCCGGGTGACCGACGGCCTCGGCCAGCCGGTGCCCGACGCCCTGGTCGAGACCTGGCAGGCCGACAGCCAGGGCCGGCTGGCCCACCCCGGGTTCCGCGGGTTCGGGCGCTGCCCGACCGACGCCGAGGGCCGCTGGGCGGTCCGCACGGTCAAGCCGGGCCCGCTCCCGGCCCCAGAAGGTGGCCTGGAGGCTCCCCACATCGACGTCTCGGTGTTCGCCAGGGGCCTGCTCAACCGGGTGGTGACCCGCGTCTACTTCCCCGACGAGGCCGACGCCAACGCCGCCGACCCCCTGCTGGCCTCGATCCCGGACCCGGCGGCCCGGGCCCGGCTGGTCGCGGTCGCCGACGGGGGCCGGCTTGTGTTCGATATCCGCCTGCAGGGTGAGCGGGAGACTCCCTTCCTTGCCGTCTGAGCCAGCGGCCGGCGCCGGCGGGCTGCTCGGGCCGCTGTTCGGCGGGTCGGGAGCCGACCCGGAGCTGACCGACCGGGCCGTCCTCCAGGCCATGCTGGATGCCGAGCGGGCCCTGGCCGTCGCCTCCAGCCGGGCCGGGATCGTGCCCGAGCCGGCCGCGACCGCGATCGCCGCCGCCTGCCAGGCGGTCCGGTTCGACCCCGCCGACCT
>DATENJ010000484.1:0-3677 GCA_035275125.1 Actinomycetes bacterium
GGACCCCTCCCGATCCACCGGGGCACCCCCCTGGGGTTCCCCGGACCCCTCCGCCGGCTGGGGCAGCAGGGCCGGGCGCCGGTCGGTGAGCAGGTACACGTCGGCCTGGACTGGGTCGGCCGGCTGGTGGCCGAGGCCGAGGATGCGCAGGGGCACCCACGGGTTGCCGGTGGGGATGGTCAGGTGAATGGGGGTGCCGTCGCCCAGGCGCTGGCCGCGGGTCGCGGCCCGGCGGGCGTCGAAGCTGGCCGCCATGAAGATCGGGCTGCGGGCGGCGTAGAAGTCGAGCACCTCGGGGGCGTCGACCGACAGCCCGAAGCCGTGCTCGCGGGCCCAGTCGCCGACGGCCCGCCCGCCGCCGCGGAGCACGGTGATGTCGAGGGCGTCGACCCGGGTCGTCAGCAGCTCCTCGGCCGCCTGGCCGCTGTCGGCGGCGAACGCGGCCGTCCGCAGCGCCTCCGGCTGCGGCTGGGTCTCGCGGATCAGCCGCTGCAGGGTCCACTCGCCGCCCTTGCGGACGTCGGTCGGGACCCCGGGCAGGGGCACGATCGAGCCGAACCTGGCCCCACCGCCGGCGTAGGTGAACGAGGTCAGATAGTGCTCGACCCCGTCGTGGTAGCCGGCCAGGGTGGTGGTGCGGGCCAGCTGCACCGTGCCCCCCGGCCCGACCAGACCTCCGCAGGCCATGGCCGGCTGGGCCGCCAGCAGGACCACGCCCGCCACGACCGCCAGCAGCAGGCTCCGACGCCGTGTCCTCATCATCGCGCACCCCGTCCCGTCCGGTTCCGATGTGACCCGTTGGACGGGCCGGGCGGCGAACCGGTTCCCGGCCCGGTGACCGGCGCGGACAATTCGCCCGCGGAACCTGTCGATGCTATAAATACGGCCGACATTGACTAATCCGGACGTCCAGCGTGCATGGCTCGGACGCGCCGGAACGTGGGGGGTGCGGAATGCGGACGAACGGGCGCCAGAGCAGACGGCGCTGGCGGCGGGGAACGGCCGGCGCGCTCCGGTCGGAGGCGCTCGTTGAGGAGGCGGCCGCGCCGGCCTGCGTGCTGGACAGCCAGGGGCGGATCATCGTCGCCAACCACGCTCTGGAGCAGCTGCTCGGGGTGAGCGCGGTCGGCGGGCTGCGCGGCCGCACCCTGCCGTCGCTGGCCTACCCGCCCGACGAGGAGCTGGCCCAGGCGGCCGTGCACCAGGTGCTGGCCGAGGGGCTGGACCGCTGCCAGGTCGAGGGCCGCTGGGTGCGGGTCTTCTCCCGCGAGCTGGTCTGGGGCAGCTGGGACCTGTCGCTGGTCCGCGACCGGCGTGGCCGCCCCGAGCTGGCCATCGCCATGGTCCGCAACCTGACCGACATGAAACGTTCCGAGCACGAGCGCCGCTTCTTCGAGTTCATGTTCAAGCTGATCGGCGAGGCCGACTCCAGCCACCAGGTCCTGACCGCCGCCGTCCAGACCATCTGCCACTTCACCCGCTGCGCCATGGGCCAGGTGTGGCTGCCGGCCGGCGAGGTGCTCGTCTGCAGCCCGACCTGGTTCTGCTCCGGCTACGGGTTCGAGAAGCTGCACGCGGCCAGCGAGCAGGTCAACTACGAGCTCGGCGAGGGCCTGCCCGGGCTGGCCTGGGCCAAGGGCCAGCCGTTGCAGCTGGACGACATCCGCGACTCGATCCGCTTCGACCGGGCCACGGCCGCCCAGCGGGCGGGGGTCCGCGAGGCGATGGCTGTGCCCGTGACCGGCTCCGAGGGCGTGGTGGCGGTGCTGGAGCTGTTCGTCACCCACGAGCGGGCCGGCGAGCCGGGTCGTCTGGAGCGCATCGCCCGGGTCGCCGAGGAGCTCGGCCCCCTGGTCGAGCGGCGCCGGGCCAACGAGGCCCTTGCCGCCTCCCAGGAGCGGTTCCAGGCGGTCACCGAGGCGGCGGTTGACGCGATCGTCTCCGCCGACAGCGCGGGGCGGCTACTGACCTGGAACCGTGGGGCCGAGCGGATGTTCGGCTGGACGGCCCAGGAGGTCGTCGGCCGGCCGCTGACGGTGATCATCCCCGAGCGGTTCCGCGCGCTCCATACCGACGGCATCGCCCGGGTCGCCCGCACCGGCACCTCCAAGCTGGCCGGCCAGGTGGTCGAGCTGGCCGGGCTGCGCCGCGACGGCAGCGAGTTCCCGATCGAGCTGTCCATCGGGTCCTGGACCGGGCCCGACGGCCTGGCCTTCTCGGGCGTGCTGCGCGACATCACCGAGCGCAAGCGGGCCGAGGCCGCCCTTGCCGGGGCCAACCGCGAGCTGGAGCGGGCCAACGCCGAGCTGGAGACGCTCGTCTACAGCGCCTCCCACGACCTCAAGAGCCCGATGGTGTCGCTGCTCGGCTACCTCGAGTACCTGCGGCTGGACTACGGCGAGGTGCTCGGCCCCGAGGGCAACCGCTACCTGAACCGGATGGCCGACAGCACCGTCTACATGCAGCAGCTCATCCACGACCTGATCGATCTGTCACGGGTCGGGCGCAGCGGGGTCGACCCGATCGCGGTCGACCTGGGCCGCCTCGTCCAGGCCATCGCCGAGGACGCCGGCGCGGCCAACCCGCGGATGGAGCTGCGGGTCGGGCGCCTGCCGGTGGTCACCGGCGACCCGGTCGGGCTCCGCCAGCTGTTCACCAACCTGCTGGAGAACGCCGTCCGCCACGGCGGGCGGCCCGACCTGGTGGTGGTGGTCGACGGCCGCGAGCGCCCCGACGGCGGCGTCGAGCTGTCGGTCCGCGACAACGGCCGGGGGATCCCGCCCGAGCACCGCGAGCGGGTGTTCGGGGTCTTCGAGCGCCTGGACAGCCCCTCGACCAGCGACGGGACCGGGATGGGGCTGGCCATCTGCCGCAAGATCGTCGACGTGCTGGGCGGGGGCATCGGGATCAAAGGCGACCGTGGGACCGACGTGCGGATCATCCTGCCGGCGACCGTCCCAGCCCGCTGGCCGGCCCAGGAGCTGACCGCGGGGGTGTCGCGGTGAGGACGCTGCGGATCCTGCTGGTCGAGGACGACGACGACCACGTGTTCCTGATCCGGCGGGCCCTGGCCGACCTGGACGACGTGGCCGTGACCATCGAGCTCGCGGGCGACGGCGAGCAGGCCGTCGAGCGGCTGGCCAGGTCGCGCTTCGAGGCCGGCGGCCGGCCCCAGCTGGTCCTGCTCGACCTCAAGATGCCGCGGATGGACGGCCTGGAGGTGCTGCGCCGCATCCGCGACGACGAGGCCGCCCGCGGGCTGCCGGTGGTGGTGCTGACCTCCTCCGAGCGCCAGGAGGACCGCGAGGAGGCGCTGCGCCTGGGGGCGAGCTGGTTCGTGTGCAAGCCGACCGACGGCCGGCGCCTCCGCTCCGAGATCCAGCAGCTCGCCGACCACTGGTCGCGGGTCACGGCCTGACGCCCGATCTTGATAGGTTCCGCCCGGCTCGGCGGGGGGATTCAGGTGGGAGGTCGCCAATGCGACGGATGATCCGGGTCATGGTGCTGGCCGCGTTGCTGCTGGCGGCCCTGCCGGCCGGGGCGCTGGCGGCCGGCGGCGGGACCGGGACGGCTGCACTTCAGGCCGGGCCGGCGGCATGGCCGGCATGGCCGAGGCCAGCGACCGGTTCGGCGACGCCCTGACCAGCGGCCTGGTCAACAGCGGCGACGAGGCCGAC
>DATENJ010000485.1:0-6709 GCA_035275125.1 Actinomycetes bacterium
GATCGTCTACGACGACCTGACCAAGCACGCCTGGGCGTACCGGCAGATGTCGCTGCTGCTGCGCCGACCGCCCGGCCGCGAGGCGTACCCGGGCGACGTGTTCTACCTGCACTCCCGGCTGCTCGAGCGGTGCGCGAAGCTCTCCGACGAGCTGGGCGGCGGCTCGATGACCGGCCTGCCGATCATCGAGACCAAGGCCGGCGACGTGTCGGCCTACATCCCGACCAACGTCATCTCGATCACCGACGGCCAGATCTACCTGGAGGCCGACCTGTTCAACCAGGGCGTGCGGCCGGCCATCAACGTCGGCACCTCGGTCTCGCGGGTCGGCGGCAGCGCCCAGATCAGGGCCATGCGCCAGGTCGCCGGCACCCTGCGCATCGACCTGGCCCAGTACCGGGCCCTTGAGGCGTTCGCGCTGTTCTCCTCCGACCTCGACAAGGCGTCCCGGGACCAGCTGGAGCGGGGCGCCCGCATGGTCGAGCTGCTCAAGCAGGGCCAGTACGCGCCGGTCCCGGTCGAGAAGCAGGTCATCTCCATCTGGGCCGGGGGCAACGGCTACCTGGACGACATCCCGGTCGAGGACGTGCGCCGTTTCGAAGCCGAGCTGTGGGAGTTCATGGACGCCAGCCACCCCGACGTCGGCGAGCACATCCGCAACGAAGGCACCCTGCCCGACGAGGTCGAGGAGAAGCTCAAGGCGGCCGTCGAGCAGTTCAAGAACCGCTTCCGGCCCTCGGGCGAGCGGGCCGCGCCCAAGGAGAAGGACGCCGACCCGATGGCCGAGGGCACCGAGGGGCAGGACTCGGTCAAGCGCTACCGGCGCAGCCCCCAGGAGTTCGAGGCCAAGGCCGGCCCGGCCGGCCGCTCCCAGTCCAAGAGCCCCTGACCGATGGCCGCCCAGCTCCGGGTCGTCCGCCGGCGGATCCGCACGGTCCAGTCGACCCAGAAGATCACCAGGGCCTTCGAGCTCATCTCGGCCTCGCGGGTGGTCCGCGCCCAGCAGCGGGTCGAGGCCTCGCGGCCCTACACCAACCAGGTCACCCAGGCGCTGACCAGCGTGGCCAACACCGAGGTGACCATCTCCCACCCGCTGCTGGAGCCGCGGGCCGAGGTCAAGGCGGCCGGGATCCTGGTGGTCACCTCCGACCGGGGCCTGGCCGGCCCCTACAACGCCAACGTGCTGCGCACCGCGGCCGAGCTGATGGCCAGGCTCCAGGCCGACGGGGTCGAGCCCAAGCTGTACGTCACCGGCCGCAAGGGCGTCGGCTACTACCGGTTCCGCCGCCGCGAGCTGGCCGACAGCTGGACCGGCCTGGCCGACCGGCCCGACTACGACGACGCCAAGCAGGTCGCCGACACCCTGCTCGAGGCGTTCCTCGACCACGAGGTCGACGAGCTCCACATGGTCTACACCGACTACGTGTCGGCCGCGACCCAGCGGGCCGAGGCCAGGCGCATCATCCCCCTGGTGGTCGAGGAGACCACCGAGCGGCCGCCCGAGCCCATCCCGATGTACATCTACGAGCCCAGCGCCCAGGCCGTGCTGGACGCCCTGCTGCCACGGTACGTCGCGGCCCGGGTGTTCACGGCCATGCTGGAGGCGGCCGCCTCCGAGCACGCGGCCAGGCGCCGGGCGATGAAAGCCGCCACCGACAACGCCTCGGAGCTGATCGAGGACCTGACCCGCGAGTACAACCAGGCGAGACAGGCCGCGATCACCCAGGAGATCATGGAGATCGTCGGGGGCGCGGAAGCCCTCCAGAGCAACAGGAGCTGAGACGACATGGCCACGGTCGCATACGAGCGGGACACCGGCCGCAGCGGAGGCGGCACCGGGCGCGTCGTCCGGATCATCGGCCCGGTGATCGACGTCGAGTTCGCCCCCGACGAGATGCCCGCCATCCAGAACGCCCTGACCGTCGAGCGGAACCTCGACGGCGAGAAGACCGTCATCACCTGCGAGGTCGCCCAGCACATCGGCGATGCCATGGTCCGGGCGATCGCCATGTCGCCGACCGACGGCCTGGTCAGGGGGACGCCGGTCACCGACACGGGCTCGCCCATGACCATGCCGGTGGGGGACAAGACCCTCGGCCACGTCTTCAACGTGCTCGGCCAGGCCCTCGACGCCCCCGACTTCGAGGCCGATGAGCGCTGGCCGATCCACCGCCACGCCCCCAGCTTCGACCAGCTCGAGCCCAAGACCGAGATGTTCGTGACCGGCATCAAGGTCATCGACCTGCTGGAGCCGTACGTGTCCGGCGGCAAGATCGGCATGTTCGGCGGCGCCGGGGTCGGCAAGACCGTGGTCATCCAGGAGATGATCCACCGGGTGGCCGAGGAGCACTCCGGCGTCTCGGTGTTCGCCGGCGTGGGGGAGCGGACCCGCGAGGGCAACGACCTGTTCCTGGAGATGTCCGAGTCCGGCGTGATCGACAAGACGGCGCTGATCTTCGGCCAGATGGACGAGCCGCCCGGGGTCCGGCTGCGGGTCGCCCTTGCCGCCCTGACCGTCGCCGAGTACTTCCGTGACGAGCAGGGCCAGGACGTGCTGCTGTTCATCGACAACATCTTCCGGTTCGTGCAGGCCGGCTCGGAGGTCTCGACCCTGCTCGGCCGGATGCCGAGCGCGGTCGGCTACCAGCCCACCCTGGCCGGCGAGATGGGCGAGCTCCAGGAGCGGATCACCTCGACCCGGGGCCACTCGATCACCTCGCTCCAGGCCATCTACGTGCCCGCCGACGACATCACCGACCCGGCCCCGCACACCACCTTCGCCCACCTGGACGCGACCACCGTGCTGGCCCGCGAGATCGCCTCGCTCGGCATCTACCCGGCCGTCGACCCGCTGGCCTCGACCTCGCGCATCCTCGACCCGCGCTACGTCGGCGACGAGCATTACCGGGTCGCGCGCCGGGTCCAGGAGATCCTGCAGCGCTACAACGACCTCCAGGACATCATCGCCATCCTCGGGGTCGACGAGCTGTCCGAGGACGACAAGGTGATCGTCAACCGGGCCCGGAGGATCCAGCGGTTCCTGTCCCAGCCGTTCTACGTGGCCGAGCAGTTCACCGGCGTCGCCGGCAAGACGGTTTCGCTTGACGAGACCATCGCCTCCTTCGACGCCCTGGCCAAGGGCGACTACGACCACCTGCCCGAGCAGGCGTTCTTCAACGTCGGCGGGATCGAGGAGGCCGAGGAGAAGGCCAAGCAGCTCGGCGGGGACTCCTAGCCGTGGCCGGCCTGGAGGTCCATCTGGTCACCCCCGAACGGGAGGTGTGGGCCGGCGAGGCCGACTTCGTCACCGCCCGCGGGGTGGACGGCGACCTCGGCGTCCTCCCCGGCCACGCGCCCCTGCTGGCCGCCCTTGCCGTCGGGCCGGTGTTCATCGACGCCGGCGGCAGCCGTACCGCGGTGGTGGTGGACGGCGGCTTCCTCCACGTGGCCCACGACGACGACCTCACCCGGGTCGACATCCTGGCCGAGCACGCCCTGCTCTCGGACGAGCTCGGCGAGGACTCGGCCGAGTCCCGCGAGCAGCTGGCCGAGGAGCTGCGCTCCGAGGACCGCCTGGACGAGGCCAGGGAAGAGGAGGCCAAGGCGGCCGCCCGCCGGCGGGTCGCCGAGAGCTAGAGCCAGCCGTTCCGGCGGAAGGCCCGGTACAGGACGATGCAGGCCCCGGCCATCACGGCAAGGGCCAGCGGGTAGCCGAAGGTCCAGGTCAGCTCGGGCATGTACTCGAAGTTCATGCCGTAGATCCCGGCGATCATCGTCGGCACGGCCACGATCGCCACCCAGGCCGAGATCTTGCGCATGTCGGCGTTCTGCTGCATCGAGACCTCGTTCTGGCGCAGGGCGACCTGGGTCAGGTTGGCCTGGAGGACGCTGGTCAGCAGCTCGCGGAACCCGCTCACGGTCTCGACCACCCGGAGCAGGTGGTCCTGGATGTCGCGGAAGTAGTCGCCCATCTCGCCGTGCATGCCGGGAACCAGGCTGTGGACCAGGCGGTCGAGCGGGTCGGCGAGCGGGGCCGCCGCCTGGTGGAACTCGATCACCTCGCGCTTGAGCAGGTAGATGCGCTCGGCCGGGTTGGTGCCCTGGTGGGAGAAGACCTCGGTCTCGACCTCCTTGATGTCCTCGTCGAGACCGTCCATCACCGGCTGGTAGTCGTCGACCACCCGGTCCAGGATCGCGTACAGCACCGCCCCGGGGCCGAAGCGGAGCAGGTCGGGACGGCTCTCGATCTGCTTGCGGACGTCGCCGAGGGCGCTGGCGGGCTTGTGGCGGACCGCGACCACGAAATGGGGGCCGATGAACAGCATGATCTCGCCGAACTCGACGGTGCTGTCGGCGTCGACGTAGCGGGCCGTCTTCAGGACCACGAACAAGGTGTCGTCGTAGACCTCGAGCTTGGGCCGCTCGTGGGCGATGATGGCGTCCTCGACGGCCAGCTCGTGGAGGTTGAACTCGCGCCGGACCGACTCGAACTCGGCCTCGTCGGGCTCGTACAGGCCGATCCAGACGAAGGCGTTCTCGGCGTTGCCGGCCTCGTACGCCTCGTCGAGGGCGAGCTGGCCCGGCCGGCGCTTGCCGTCCTGGTAGACCGCGCAGTCGATGATCATCGTGCTCGCATTGTGCCCTAGCGCGACCCCGACCCTTGGGAGGCGGCGGCGACCCGGCAGAAGGCCTCGAGCAGGCGGGTGGCGTTGGCGCGGTTGCGGGCCGCCCCGGCAACGGCCTCGGCGATCGGGTAGTTGGGCGGCGGGGTCGAGCTGGCCCACCAGCCGGTCAGCAGGGGGCCGTCGACCTCGGGATGGAACTGGACCGCGACCACGCTGCCCAGCCGGAAGGCCTGGCCGGGGTAGACGGCCCCACCGGCGAGGACCGTCGCGCCCGGGGGCGGGTCGAAGGTGTCGTGGTGCCACTCGAACAGCTCGGCCGGCTCCTGGAGGGCGCCGAGGACCGGGTCGGCCCGGCCGGCGTCGGTCAGCTCGACCTTGGTCCAGCCGAGCTCCTCGCCGTCCGGCCCGGGATACGAGCGGCCGCCGAGGGCGTCCGCGGCCAGCTGGGCGCCGAGGCAGATCCCGAGGGCCGGGGCCGAGCGGGCGGCCGCCTCGGCCAGCAGGTCCATGGTCCGCGTCAGGTGAGGGTAGTCGCCGGTCTCGTCGGCGTCCATCGCCCCGCCGAGCACCACCAGCCCGTCGGCCCCCTCCAGGGTCGCCGGCACCGGCTCGCCGGGGGCCTCGACCACCCAGAGCTCGACCCCGACGGCGGCGGCCGCCGTGGCCACCAGCCCGGGCGGGGAGCTGGGCTCGTGCTGGATGACCAGCAGCCGGGCCGTCACCGGCGCGGCTCCCGGATCGCGGCGTCGACCAGGGCCGGGAGCAGGGTCCCGGCCTCGCCGTGGAGGACGACGTCGGCCAGGCCGTCCAGGGGGGTCGGCTCGCGGTTGACGATCACCAGCCTGGCCCCCAGCCGAGCGGCCCGGCGGGGCAGCCCGGCCGCCGGCTGCACGACCAGCGAGGACCCGACGGCCACGAACGCGTCGCAGCCCACGGTCAGCGCCTCGGCCCGCTCCCAGACCGCCGGCGGGATGCCCTGGCCGAACGACACCGTGGCCGCCTTGATGATCCCGCCGCAGGCCAGGCAGGCCGGGTCCTCCTCCCCAGCCTCGACCCGGGCCACCGCCTCACCCATCTGCCCCCGCTCCCCACACGCCAGACAGACGAACTGCCGCCCGGTCCCGTGCACCTCACAGACCAGCTCGGCCGCAAGCCCGGCGTCGGTGTGCAGCCCGTCGATGTTCTGGGTGATCACCCCGGCCAGCCGTCCCGCCTCGGCCAGCCGCACACACGCCAGATGGGCCGAGTTGGGCCGCGCCTCCAGATGATGCAGCTCCCGCCGCAGCCGCCAGGCCAGCCGCCTGGTCGCCGGGTCACTCACATAGCGCCGGAACCCGAGCTCCCTCGGGTCATACCGAGTCCACAACCCCCCCGGCGACCGGAAGTCCGGAATCCCCGAGTCGGTCGACACCCCAGCCCCGGTGAACACCACAATCCGCCGCGCCCCGACAAGCAGGCCGCCGGCCTGTTCGAGGGCGTCCGCCACCGACCGCCCCGCAACATCCATGCCCTCAGGGTACCGACTCCGCCTATGGCGCGTTCCATGGCGCGTTCGAGCCTCGACCGCTGGCGTCGGGTCCCCCGGTGGGGGAGCGTAGCCCAGTGGCGGAGAGGGTGCGCGCCGTTGTCCACAGGTCCGGCGGGGCGGCTACGATGCCAGGATGCGTTGGTTCCTTGCCCTGGTCGTGGGCGTCGTGGTGGTCCTGGGAGGGGTTGGGCCCTCCCAGGCTGCGGCGCAAGCGGCGCCGGACGAGGTGGCCCCGCCGAGTGCGCTGGTGCTGGTGGAGCGGCTGACCACCGACGGGGCGCTGGGTGTGGCCGGCCCTGGTCGGCCGGAGGTGGCTGGGTTCGTGTCCACGCTGCCGGTGCAGCAGCCGCTGGCGTCGCGGGTGCTGTCGCTGGCCGCCGGGCGCCGGGTCGACGCGATGGACGCGCTGGAGGCGAATCCGGCGGCGGCCTCGGGGCTGCCCGACCCGGTGACCGTCGAGCGGATCCGGGCCGACAACCCGTCGGCCCGGTTCGGGCGGCTGCCCCAGACCCGGGTGCTGGCCTACCCCGGGCTGGAGGCGGCGGGGCTGTTCGCG
>DATENJ010000486.1:0-3330 GCA_035275125.1 Actinomycetes bacterium
CACCCGGTCGCGGCCGAAGATCTGGAGCTCCTGGCCGAGACCGGCCGGCCCGGTGGAGGGGCCGGCGCCGCGGCCGACCTTGCGCCGCCCGGTGGGCTGGCCGGGGACCTCGACGGTGGCCACCAGGTGGCCCGGCGGGGCCTCGACCCGGACGCTGGCCGGGCCGTCGTCGGTCTCCATCTCCAGGTGGGCCCGGGTCAGGTTGGAGGAGCCGATGCCGGCCACCACCCGGACCTGGCAGCCTCCGGCGGGGGTGCGGTAGGCGGCGCCCAGCTCGTCGCCGGCCTGGTGGACCGACTCCAGCTCCCAGCCGAGCCGGGAGGCGAACCAGCCGACCAGCTCCTGGCCGGCCGTCGGCTCCACCGAGTCGACCCGCAGCCAGCGCATCCGGTCGAGGGCGGGGCGCAGCTGGGGGCTGCTGAACGGGGCGGCCAGCAGCTCCCGCCAGGGCGTGAGCCGCCCCCAGGCGCAGTCGGTGACGGCCGGCTCCAGGTCCTCGATCACCGCGGCCAGGCGGCCCAGGTCGGCCACCGGGTCGGCGAAGGCGGCCGAGTCGACGATCAGCCGGTCGGTCACCGAGGTCAGCTCGTCGAACACCTCCTCGCCGAACGGCGGGGTCCCCTCCCACCAGGTGAACACCGGCAGCTCGGACAGGAGCAGGGGCAGGACCACCGCGGTCAGGTGCCGGGGGTGGACGTTGGTCTGGACCACCACTTCCTCCCAGACCACCTCGGCCCCGGAGGCGGCGCGGCGGTTGACCACCCGGGCCCAGGAGCGCACCCCCTGGCGGCCCTCGGGCGGCTCGGCGATCAGCACGACACAGCGCGACGGGGCGCGGCTGCCCAGCTCCTCGACCGCGGCCAGGGCCCGCTGGCCGGCGGCCCGGGTGGGGGTGACCACCACCAGGTTGGCCACGCTGGCCCGGGAGAGGGCCCCGCCGCCGTTCTCGCCCAGCGCCCGCTGGCGCTCGAGGGCCTGCTCGATCTCGCCCGGCGGGACCTCCTCGAACGCCTCCGCCGTCTGGCCATGGTTCAGCGGGGTCGTCATGGCCGGCGCCAGCGGCGGCCGGGGCGGCCCCGGCCGATCAGCTCGTCGGTGGCCTTGGGGCCCCAGCTGCCGGCCTCGTAGTTGGGGAACTCGGGGGCCGGCGCCTCGGCCCACCGGTCGAGGATCGGCTGGACGGCCTGCCAGGCCTGCTCAACCTCGTCCCAGCGCGGGAACAGGGTCGGGTCGCCCAGCATCACGTCCAGCAGCAGCCGCTCGTAGGCGTCGGGCAGGTCGTCGGAGAACGAGGTGCCGTACGAGAAGTCCATGCTGACCGAGCGGACCTCCATGGAGGGGCCCGGGACCTTGGCCCCGATCCGCAGGGTGATGCCCTCGTCGGGCTGGATCCGCAGCACCAGCGCGTTCGGCTCCAGCCCATCCTGGGCGGCCTCGCCGAAGGGCAGGTGCGGGGCCGACTTGAACTGGACGACGACCTCGGTGGCCCGCTTGGGCAGGCGCTTGCCGGTGCGCACGTAGAACGGCGTGCCCGCCCAGCGCCAGTTGTCGACCCGCAGCTCGGCGGCCACATAGGTCTCGACCACCGAGTCGGGGTGGACGTCGGGCTCCTCGTGGTAGCCGGGGGCCTCCTTGCCGTCGATCCAGCCCGGCCCGTACTGGCCGCGGACGACGTTGGCGTCGACCGCCTCGCCCTCCAGGTGGCGCAGCGCCTTGAGCACCTTGGCCTTCTCGTTGCGGACGTCCTCGGGCTCGAAGCTGGCCGGCGGCTCCATGGCCACAAGGGCCAGCACCTGGAGCTCGTGGTTCTGGAAGATGTCGCGGATGGCCCCGGCGGTCTCGTAGAAGTTGCCCCGGTGCTCGATCCCCAGCGACTCGGCCACCGTCACCTGGACGTGGTCGACGAAATGGTGGTTCCAGACCGGCTCGAAGATGCCGTTGGCGAAGCGGAAGGCGATGATGTTCTGGACGCTCTCCTTGCCCAGGTAGTGGTCGATCCGGAACACGTCCCGCTCCGGGAACACGGTGGTGACCAGCTCCTGGAGCTCACGGGCGGAGGTCAGGTCGTGGCCGAAGGGCTTCTCCACCACCACCCGGGAGTAGCCGCGGTCCCAGCCGCGACCGCCCAGCCCGGCCTTGCCGATGCCCCGGATGGTGTCGGAGAACAGCTTGGGGATGAGCGACAGGTAGAAGAGCCGGTTGCCGTCGGTGCCCTGCTCGCGGTCGAAGCGGTCGAGCAGGTCGCCGATGCGGGCGTAGGTGTCGGGGTCGGCCGAGGAGCCCGGGATGTAGTGCAGCCGGCTGGCGAACGACTCCCACACCTGGTGCTGGATGGGCTGGGTGCGGGAGAACTCCTCGACCGCCTTGCGCATGTCGGCCCGGTACTCCTCGTCGGAGTACTCGCTGCGGCTGGAGCCGACGAAGGCGAAGTTCTGCGGCAGCAGCCGGTGCAGCTCCAGGTTGTAGAGCGCGGGGACGATCTTGCGGTGGGCAAGGTCGCCGGAGCCGCCGAACACCACCATGGCCGTCGGCGGCGGGATCGCCCGGACCCGCTCACCCGCCGCCAGGGGGTTGTCGGTCATCCGCGGCTCAGCCTCTGCGCCTTGTCGCGGATGGTCTCGACGGCGCCGTTGTAGCTGTCGGTGAACTTCTCGACCCCTTCGCGGTCCAGCCGGTCGCCGACGTCGTCCTCGTCGATGCCGAGGGCGGCCAGGTCGCTCCAGAGCCGGTGCGCCCGGTCAAGGCCCTCGGTGGCCGTCTGGCCGCGGACCTCGCCGTGGTCGGCGAAGGCCTCGATCGTCTCCAGCGGCATGGTGTTGACGGTGTCGCGGGCGATCAGCTCCTCGACGTACAGGACGTCGCGGTAGTCGGGGTTCTTGGTCGAGGTCGACGCCCACAGCGGCCGCTGGACCCGGGCGCCCTGGCCGGCCAGGGCCTCCCAGCGCGGTCCCGAGTAGGCCTGCTGGAACACCTCGTAGGCGAGCTTGGCGTTGTCGATCGCGGCCGTGCCCAGCCGGGCCCGGGCCGCCTCGGCGTTGGGTCCGCCGGTGTCGATGATCGCCTGGAGCTCCTTGTCGACAAGGGTGTCGACGCGGCTGACGAAGAACGAGGCCACGCTGGCCAGCTGGGACAGGTCGCCGCCGGAGTCGGCCAGCTCCTCCAGCCCGCTCAGGTGGGCCTCGACGACCTCCCGGTAGCGCGAGATGGAGAAGATCAGGGTGACGTTGACGTTGATCCCGCCGGCGATGGAGTCCCGGATGGCCGGGACCCCGGCGGCCGTGGCCGGGATCTTGATGAACACGTTCGGCAGGGCCAGGGCGTCGAACAGCC
>DATENJ010000487.1:0-5878 GCA_035275125.1 Actinomycetes bacterium
GCCCGAACCGGGACTGTCCGAAATGGACTGGCTGCGCGAGCTGACCATGCGGGGGGCGCTGCGCCGCTACGGCACCCGGGAGCAGCGGCCCGACGCGTACCGGCAGCTCGACCACGAGCTCGACCTGATCGCGGGGCTTCACTTCCCGGGGTACTTCCTGGTGGTCTACGACATCGTCGAGTTCTGCCGCCGTGCCGACATCTACTGCCAGGGCCGGGGCTCGGCGGCCAACTCGGCCGTCTGCTACGCGATCGGGATCACCAAGGCCGACGCCGTCTCCCTCGGCCTGCTGTTCGAGCGGTTCCTGTCCCCGGAGCGCGACGGGCCGCCCGACATCGACCTGGACATCGAGGCCGGCCGCCGCGAGGAGGTCATCCAGTACGTCTACGAGCGCTACGGCCGCGACCGGGCCGCCCAGGTCGCCAACGTGATCACCTACCAGGCCCGCTCGGCCGTGCGCGACATGGGCCGGGCCCTCGGGTACGCGCCCGGCCAGCTCGACGCCTGGTCCAGGCAGGTGGACGCCTGGGGGCCGATCGAGGCCACCGTCGAGCACCAGATCCCCGAGCAGGTCATGGAGCTGGCCCGCCAGGTCCAGCGCTTTCCCCGCCACCTCGGGATCCACTCCGGCGGCATGGTGATCTGCGACCGGCCGGTGGTCGAGGTCTGCCCGGTCGAGTGGGCGACCATGAAGGACCGCAGCGTCCTGCAATGGGACAAGGACGACTGCGCCGCCGTCGGGCTGGTCAAGTTCGACCTGCTCGGCCTGGGGATGCTCACCGCCCTGCACGACACCGTCGACCTGGTCCGCACCTCCGACGGGGTCGAGATCGACCTGGCCGAGCTGCCCCAGGAGGCGGCCGTCTACGAGATGCTGTGCGCGGCCGACTCGGTCGGGGTGTTCCAGGTCGAGAGCCGGGCCCAGATGGCCACCCTGCCCCGGCTCAAGCCGCGGGAGTTCTACGACCTGGTGGTCGAGGTGGCGCTGATCCGGCCGGGCCCGATCCAGGGCGGCTCGGTCCACCCCTACATCCGTCGCCGCAACGGCGACGAGGAGGTCACCTACCTGCACCCGCTGCTGGAGCCGTCCCTGGCCAAGACCCTCGGGGTGCCGTTGTTCCAGGAGCAGCTCATGCAGATGGCCGTGGACGTCGCCGGGTTCACCGCCGCCGAGGCCGACCAGCTCCGCCAGGCCATGGGGGCCAAGCGCTCCAGCGAGCGCATGGAGCGCCTACGGGGCCGGCTGTACCAGGGCATGGCCGAGCGGGGGATCACCGGCGAGATCGCCGACCGGATCTACGAGAAGCTGGCCGCCTTCGCCAACTTCGGGTTCCCCGAGAGCCACTCGGTGTCGTTCGCCTACCTGGTCTACGCCAGCGCCTGGCTGAAGCTCCACCACCCGGCGGCGTTCCTGGCCGCGCTGCTCAACGCTCAGCCGATGGGCTTCTGGTCGCCCAACACCCTGGTCGCCGACGCCCGCCGCCACGGCGTGGTCGTCCACGGCCCCGACGTCAACCTCTCCGCCGCCACCGCGACCCTGGAGCCCCTTGGGGCGGCGGGCGGGTGGGCGGTGCGGTTGGGGCTCGGGTATGTGCGGTCGTTGGGGGAGGAGCTGGCTGAGCGGGTGGCGGAGGGGCGGCCGTACGTCTCCATGGCCGACCTGGTCCGGCGGACGGGGGTGGGGGAGGGGCAGGTGGAGGCGCTGGCCACCGCGGGGGCGTTCGGGTCGCTGGGGTTGGAGCGGCGGGCGGCGTTGTGGGCCGCCGGGGCGGTCGCCCAGGCCAGGGCGGACCGGTTGCCTGGGACGGCGGTGGGGGCCGATGCGCCCCGGCTGCCGGGGATGAGCCCGGTCGAGCTGGGGGCGGCCGACCTGTGGGCGACCGGGCTGTCGAGCGACAGCCACCCGGTGCAGTTCGCCCGCGAACGGCTGGACGAGCTCGGCGCGGTCGCCGCCGAAGGGCTGGCGGTGGTCCCGCCCGGCAGCAGGGTCCTGGTCGGCGGGGTGGTGACCCACAGGCAGCGCCCGGCGACGGCCAGCGGGACCACCTTCCTGAACATCGAGGACGAGACCGGGCTGATCAACGTGATCTGCTCCAGGGGCGTCTGGGCTCGCTACCGGCGGGTCGGCCGCGGCGCCGCCGCCCTGCTCGTCAGGGGGCGGCTGGAGCGGGTCGAGGGCGTGATCAACGTGATCGCCGACCAGCTCCGGCCCTTGCCGCTGGCCGCCTCCACCCGTTCCCGCGACTTCCGGTGACGGGCGGGCCGGCGTTTGTGCGGGACCTCGACCGGATAGCAGGTGAACGACCGAAAGGAGGTCGCGATGGACCGCGACGACACTTGGATGTCCGACCGCAGTGACGAGGCACGGCAAGGCGACACCGGCATGATCGGCAGCGAGTCCGAGGACCCGGGGCCGGGTCGCGACACCTCGCTGACCGACCCCGACCCGGCCGCCGCCAGCACCGACCAGCCGCGCGGCACCGTCGCCATGTCCGAGGGCGACCCGATGCGCACCCGGCTCGGCTCCCACGTGGAGGGCGCCGGGGTGATCGGCTACGACGTGGTCGCCGCCGAGGAGGGCGCCACCCAGGCGACCCCCGCCGACGACCGTCCCGCCTACGAGCCCGAGCGCTCGGCCGCCGACCCCTCGGGAGCCGCCGTCTTCGAGCACGACCCTGGCCTCGCCGCCGAGCCGGTCGTGGACCAGGGCGCCTACCAGCAGGAGCCGGGTCTCCAGGACCGCGTCTACGACCAGGAGTCCGAGCAGGAGCCCGACCAGGCCAGGCGCCCCTCGGACGGGGTCTAGCCAGAGGCCGGGCCGCCTACCCGCGCTCGGGGCGGTTGAGGGTGTGGCGGAGGGCCGGTTCCAGCTCGGGGAACTGGAACCGGTAGCCGGTCTCCAGCAGCCGGACCGGGTGGGCGCGCTGGCTGACGAACAGGAACTCGTCGGCGGTCTCGCCGAGGACCAGCTTCGGGCCGAACTCGGGGATGGGCAGGAGGGCCGGGCGGTGGAGGACGCGGGCCAGGGTGGCGGTGAACTCGGCGTTGGTGACGGGGTTGGGGGCGACGTTGTTCACCGGGCCGTCGAGCTCCTCGTGGGTCAGGGCGTGGACGTAGGCGCCGACGATGTCGTCGAGCGAGGTCCAGCTCAGCCATTGGCGGCCTGAGCCGAACCGGCCGCCGAGCCCGAGACGGAAGATCAGGGCCTGCTTGGGCAGGCCGCCCCCGGCGGTGTCCTGGACGGGGCCGGTGCGCAGGTGCGCGACCCGCAGCCCGGTCTCCCTGGCCGGGTCGGCGGCCGCCTCCCACTGCCGGCACAGGTCGGCCAGGAACCCGCTCCCGCCGCTGCTCGCCTCGGTCAGCACCTCGTCGCCCCGGTCGCCGTAGAAGCCGACCCCGGACGCGCACAGCAGCACCCGTGGCCCCCCGGACCCCTCGGCCAGGCCGGCCAGGGTGCGGGCGACCAGGGCGGTGCCCTCGACCCGGCTGGAGAGCAGCTCCCGTTTGGTCCTGGCGGTCCAGCGGAGCTGCTCGCCGAGGTTCTTGGCCGCCAGGTGGACGACCGCGTCCGCCTTGGCCAGGATGTCGGGGTCGAGCTGGCCGGCCGCCGGGTCCCACTGGGCCTGGTCGGCCCCGGTGGGCCGGGAGCGGGTCAGGCGCAGCACCTGATGGCCCTCGGCCCGCAGTCGCCGGGTCAGGGCCGTGCCGATCAGACCGGACGCGCCGGTCACCGCCACCAGCATTCGCCTGCCTCCTCGGACCGACACCCCGACGAACAGACCTTCGCGAGCCGACCGGCCGGCGGTTGCCGCTAGGGCTTGCGCTCTGTGGGCGGGGCGTCGGGCGGCTGGAGCGCGCCCCGGTCGCCGGGCTCGCCGTTGGTCCCGCCGGCGCCGTTGCCGCCGGACAGAAGGTTGCGGGCCATCTGGAGCCCGGCCACGCCCTGGCTGAGGGCGGCGGCCAGCGCCTCGGAAAGGCCCTGGGCCCCGTTGAGGACGATCATCTGGTCGACCGACGCGAACGGCTTGGCCGCGGCCTCGACGATCGCCGGCCACTTCTCGGCCAGCTGCTGGCCGATGACAGCGTCCTGGTTCTCGGCAAGGGCGTCGGCCCTGGCCTTGATCGCCTCGGCCTCGGCCATGCCCTTGGCCTGGACGGCCTCACCCTCGGCCCGGCCCTTGGCCGCGGTCGCGGCCGCCTCGGCCTCACCGATGAGCCGGGTCGACTCGGAGCGGGCGATGGCGTCGACCCGGACCCGCTCGGCCTCGGCGACCGCCTCCAGCCGGACCCGCTCGGCCGACGCCTGGGCGTGCAGCTCGACCTCCTGGCGCTCGGCCTCGGCCCCGGAGATGCGGGCGTCGCGGGCCGCCTTGGCCAGGGTGACCGACTCATAGGCCTTGGCGTCGGCCGGCTTGCGGATGGTGGCCTGGAGGCGCTGCTCCTCGCGCTGGGCCTCCAGCTCGGCCACCTTGGTCTCCTCGACGACCACATGCTGGCGGGCCGAGGCGTCGGCAAGCGGTCCGGCCTGCTGGGCCTGGGCGGAGGCCTTGTCGATCTCGGCCTGGTAGCCGGCCTGCTTGATCATGCTCTCGCGCCTGGCCTCGGCCTTGAGGGCGTCGGCGCCCTGCTCGGCGGTGGTGGCCTCCCGGTCGGCGTGGGCCTGGGCGATGCGCGCCTCCCGGGCCACGGCGGCCGCGTGCGGCAGGGCCAGGTTCCGGATGTAGCCGGTCGGGTCGTGGATCTCCTGGACCTGGAGGGAGTCGACGATCAGGCCGAGCTTCTCCATCTCCGAACCCGACGACTGGCGGGTCAGCGAGGTCAGCTTCTCCCGGTCCCGGATCATCTCCTCCACCGTCATGTTGCCGACGATCGCCCGCAGGTGGCCGGCGAACACGTTGTGCACCCGGGCGTCCATCTGCTGCTGCTGGTCGAGGAAGCGGCGGGCGGCGTTGGCGATCGAGACGTAGTCGTCGCCGACCTTGAAGATCACCACGCCCTGGATCCCGAGCGGGATGCCCTGGTGGGTCACGCACTCGATCGACAGCGGGGCCTCGCGCAGGTCGAGCGACAGCCGCCGGACCGTCTGGATGCCCGGCAGCACCAGCGTGCCCTTGCCGGTGACGATCCGGAAGCCCATGCTCTCGCCGGCCCCCTCGGGCGACGAGTGCTCGCGCAGGCCGGAGATGACCAGGGCCTCGTTGGGCTCGGCGACCCGCCACATGAGCTTGAAGATCGCGAACAGGACGACCAGGCCGACGACGACAGCACCGGCCAGGATCAGGGGGTCCATTGCTTCGCCTTTCGACGCAGCCCTACATCGGGCTGACCACGACGGTCCGTGGCGGGAAGTACTCGATCACGACCACGCGGGTGCCGGTCGAGATGGTGTCCTTGGTGTCGGCGGCGTAGGCGTTGAAGGCCTCGCTGCCGCCACGGATAGGGATCATGACCTCGCCGACCCGCTCGGGGCCGATGGTGCCGGTGACCCGGCCGACCTTCCCGATCACCTGCTGGTCGGCCAACCGGATCCCCGTTTCCCTGTGTCTCGTCGGGCCGCTTCCCGTCATCGGTATCTTGCCGCATCTTGGCCTTCCGGTGTGAAGGTTCGCGACCCGGCCGCCGGCTCGGGGGGCGGGCCGGCGACCACCCGGTCGCGACCGCTCTCCTTGGCCGCGTACAGGCCGGTGTCGGCCCGCCGGACCAGGCATTCCCAGCCGTCGTCGGCCCCGGTGCCCACCCCGACGCTGGTCGTCACGGTGAGCGGCCCGTCGGCCAGTGGCACCGGCGCGGCCGAGATGACCAGCCGGGTCCGCTCGCCCATGGCCGCGGCCTCGGCCGGGCCGGTGCCCGGCAGCAGGACGAGGAACTCCTCGCCGCC
>DATENJ010000488.1:0-2859 GCA_035275125.1 Actinomycetes bacterium
CTTCCCCTGGCCGCACCCGGGGGCGCCGTTGCCCTGGTTCTCGCCCGACCCGCGCGGGGTCATCGCGCTCGACGGGGTGCGCTGCGCGCGCTCGCTGCGGGCCCGGCTGCGCCGCTCGGGCTGGCAGACCACCGTCGACCGCGCCTTCGCCGCCGTCCTGGCCGCCTGCGCCGACCGCGGGGGGACCTGGATCACCCCGCCGATGCTGGCCGCCTACCGGCGCCTGCACGACCTCGGCCACGCCCACAGCCTCGAGGTGTGGGACGACGGCGAGCTGGTCGGCGGCCTGTACGGGATCGGGGTCGGCGGGGTGTTCACCGGCGAGTCCATGTTCCACCTGGCCACCGACGCCTCCAAGGTGGCCCTGGTCGACCTGGCGGCCCGCCTGACCGAGGCCGGCGGCTCCCTGATCGACGTCCAGATGGTCACCCCCCACCTGGCCAGCCTCGGCGCCCGCGACCTGCCACGGGCCGAGTTCCTCGACCTGCTGGCCCGGGTCCGGGACGACCAGGTCCGCCTGGCCGGCGACCGCCTCCCCGTCGCCCGCCTCGGTTAGGATCGACCCATGCGCGGCACCATGACCGGCAAGATCCTCTCCGAGCACCTGGTCTCGGGCCGGCTGGAGGCCGGTCAGGAGATCGGGCTGCGGATCGACCAGACGCTGCTCCAGGACGCGACCGGCACGATGGCCTGCATGGAGTTCGAGGCCCTTGGGCTGGACCGGGTCCGGGTCGACCTGGCCATGCAGTACGTCGACCACAACATGCTCGGCTTCGACCACCGCAACGCCGACGACCACCTGTTCCTCCAGGGCTGCGCGGCCCGCTACGGCCTCCACTACTCGCGGGCCGGCAACGGCATCTGCCACCAGGTCCACACCGAGCGGTTCGCCCGCCCGGGGGCGACCGTGCTGGGGGCGGACTCCCACACGCCGACCTCGGGGGCCTGCGGGTCGATCGCCATCGGGGCCGGCGGGCTCGAGGTCGCCCTGGCCATGGCCGGCTACCCGTTCGAGACCCCGACCCCGATCGTGGTCGGGGTGCACCTGGAGGGCGAGCTGCCGCCATGGGTCGCCTCCAAGGACCTGATCCTGTGGCTGATCCGCGAGTACACGGTCAAGGGCGGCCTCAACCGCATCTTCGAGTTCACCGGCCCGGGCGTGGCCGCCCTGCCCGTCACCCAGCGGGCCACCGTCTGCAACATGATCACCGAGCTCGGCGGGACCACCGCGATCTTCCCCTCCGACGCCCAGACCCGCCGGTTCCTGGCCCGCCAGCACCGCGAGGACCAGTGGGTCGAGCTCGGGCCGGACGACGACGCGGCCTACGACGAGGAGGTCAACGTCGACCTCGGCACCCTTGAGCCGCTGATCGCCAAGCCCCACCAGCCCGACAACGTGGTGCCGGTCGCCGAGGTCGCCGGCACCCCGGTGTTCCAGGTCTGCTTCGGCTCCAGCGTCAACTCCTGGTACGAGGACCTGGCCATCCCGGCGGCCATGCTGTCCGGCCAGCACCTGCCCCCGACCACCGTCGGCACGGTGTCGCCGGGCAGCCGCCAGATCCTCACCACCATCACCACCTCGGGGGTGCTGGAGGACCTGGAGCGGGCCGGCCTGCGCATCCTGGAGCCGGCCTGCGGGCCGTGCGTCGGCATCGGCCAGGCCCCGGCGACCGGCAAGGCCAGCGTCCGCACCTTCAACCGCAACTTCAAGGGCCGCTCGGGCACGGTCGACGACCAGGTCTACCTGGCCTCGCCGGCGACCACGGCGGCCACCGGGCTGCACGGCCGGATCACCGACCCCCGCACCCTCGGCGACCCGCCGGCGGTCGGCGACCCCGACCCGGTGGTCGACGACTTCATGGTCCTGGCGCCCCCGCCGCCGGAGGAGGCAGAGCGGATCGAGATCGTCCGCGGCCCCAACATCAAGAAGCCGCCGATCCCGCCGCCGCTGCCCGATGGGTTCAGCGGCCGGGTGCTGATCGTCCTCGGCGACAACATCTCCACCGGGTCGATGGCCCCCGACGGGGCGATCGTCATGGCCGACCGCTCGAATGTGCCGGCGATCGCCGAGTACACCTTCATGAAGGAGGACGCCGGCTTCGTGCAGCGGGCCAAGGACTGGGACGGGGGCTTCATCGTCGGCGGCGACAACTACGGCCAGGGGTCCAGCCGCGAGCACGCCGCCCTGGCCCCGCTCGCCCTCGGCGTCCGCTGCGTCCTCGCCCGGGGCTTCGCCCGCATCCACCGCCGCAACCTGGTCGCCCAGGGCCTGGTGCCGCTGCTCATCGACGAGCAGACCCACGACCGGCTCGAGGTCGGCGACGCGCTGTCCATCCCCGGCATCAGGGAGGCCGTCGACGGCGGGTCGGACCAGGTCGAGGTACGGGTCGGGGGCAAGGACGGGTTCAGCGCCGCCCTCGACCTGTCCCCCCGGGAGCGCAAGGTCGTCCTGGCCGGCGGCGTCCTCAACCAGCTCCGGGAACGGGAGGAGCAGCGTGAGCGCTGACGTGTTCGCGGCCATGGCCGAGGCCAGGCAGGGCGGGCGGACCGTGGTCATGGGGACCACCGTGCGGACCGAGGGCGACCCGCCGTCGGCCCCGGGGAACCGGGCCCTGTTCACCCCCGACGGGGCCCTGCTGGCCGGCACCATCGGCTGCAACGGGCTCGACCGCAAGGCCGGCCGCGACGGGGCCGGGCTGCTGGCGGCCGGGGAGCGGTCGGGCATGCGGGCCTACACCAGCTTCGAGGGCGAGCCGGGCGAGGGCGTGGTCGAGGTCTTCCTTGAGGCCTTCGCCGGCCCGCCGCGGCTGGTCGTGGGCGGCGCCGGGCCGGTCGCCGACGCCCTGGCGGCCATCGGCG
>DATENJ010000489.1:0-2838 GCA_035275125.1 Actinomycetes bacterium
GACGCCGGCGCCGACGCGGTCCTGGTCGGCGAGACCCTCGTCCGCGCCAACGACCCGGCGGCCGCCGTCCGCGACCTGCTCGCGGTCCCGACCCGAACTGGAGGAGCCCATGACTGAGCCCCGCAAGATCCTGCTCGGCGAGGACGAGCTGCCGAGCGCCTGGTTCAACATCGTCCCGTCGATGCCGACCAAGCCCGACCCCTACCTCCACCCCCAGACCCGCCAGCCGCTCGGGCCGGACGACCTGGCCCCGCTGTTCCCGATGGCCCTGATCGGCCAGGAGGTCTCCACCGACGAGTGGATCGACATCCCCGGGCCGGTCCTGGACACCTACAAGCTGTGGCGGCCGACCCCGCTGATCCGCGCCCTCGACCTGGAGCGCGCCCTCGGCACCCCGGCCCGCATCTACTACAAGTACGAGGGCGGGTCCCCGGCCGGGTCGCACAAGCCCAACACCGCCGTCCCCCAGGCCTTCTACAACAAGGCCGAGGGCGTCACTCGGATCAGCACCGAGACCGGCGCCGGCCAGTGGGGCAGCGCCCTCGCCTTCGCCTGCGCCCGCTTCGACCTCGAGTGCAAGGTCTACATGGTGCGGGCCTCCTACGACGGCAAGCCGTACCGGCGCTCGATCATGGAGACCTGGGGGGCCAGCGTCACCCCGTCGCCGTCCCCGGAGACCAACGCCGGCCGGGCCGTGCTCGGCCAGGACCCGGACTCGCCGGGGTCGCTCGGGATCGCCATCTCCGAGGCCGTCGAGGACGCCGCCACCCGCGACGACACCCACTACGCCCTCGGCAGCGTGCTCAACCACGTGCTGCTCCACCAGACGGTCATCGGCCTCGAGCTGAAGGCGCAGCTCGAGCAGGCCGGGGTCGAGCCCGACATCCTGGTCGCCTGCGTCGGCGGCGGGTCCAACTTCGGCGGCTTCACCTTCCCGCTGCTCGCCGAGAAGCTGGCCGGCCGCCGCAGCACCAGGGTGGTCGCGGTCGAGCCGACCGCCGCCCCGACCCTCACCGAGGGCCGCTTCGAGTACGACCGGGGCGACCAGGCCGGCATGGCCCCGCTGATCCCGATGTACACCCTCGGCGCCGACTTCATCCCGGCCCCGATCCACGCCGGCGGGCTGCGCTACCACGGCGACTCGGCCCTGGTGTCGCTGCTGCGCAAGGAGGACCACATCGAGGCGGTGGCCTACCCGCAGTCCAAGATCTTCGACGCGGCGGTCCAGTTCGCCCGCACCGAGGGCATCCTCCCCGCCCCCGAGCCGGCCCACGCCATCCGGGCCGTGATCGACGAGGCGCTGCGCTGCAAGGAGGAGGGCCGCGCCGAGACGATCGTCTTCAACCTCTGCGGCCACGGCCACTTCGACCTCAAGGCCTACGAGGACTACCTGTCGGGGAACCTCCTCGATGTCTGACCGGCTGCTCGCCGAGGCGCCCGGCCCGGCCGGTGCCGCCGAGGTCGCGCACCGGCCCGACCCGCTCGGCCACTTCGGGGACTGGGGCGGGCGCTTCGTCCCCGAGGTCCTGATGGCCGCCCTCGACCAGCTCACCGAGGCCTTCGAGGACGCCATCACCGACCCAGCCTTCGCCACCGAGCTGCACGAGCTCCGGCGCGACTACGCCGGCCGCCCGACCCCGCTGTTCCAGGCCAGGCGGCTCTCGGAGGAGCTGGGCGTGCGGGTGTGGCTCAAGCGGGAGGACCTGCTCCACACCGGCGCCCACAAGCTCAACAACTCCCTCGGCCAGCACCTGCTGGCCCGGAGGATGGGCAAGCCGCGGGTGATCGCCGAGACCGGCGCCGGCCAGCACGGCGTGGCCACCGCGACCGTGGCCGCCCTCCTCGGCCAGGAGTGCGTCGTCTACATGGGCGAGGAGGACACCCGGCGCCAGCACCTCAACGTGGTCCGGATGCGGCTGCTCGGCACCGAGGTCCGGCCGGTCACCACCGGCACCGCGACCCTCAAGGACGCCATCAACGAGGCCCTGCGCGACTGGGTCGAGTCGGTCGAGTCGACCCACTACTCGATCGGCTCGGTGGTCGGCCCCCACCCCTACCCGCTGATGGTCCGGGAGTTCCAGCGGGTCATCGGCGACGAGGCCCGGGCCCAGTTCCTGGTGGCCGAGGGCCGGCTGCCCGACATGGCCGTTGCCTGCGTCGGTGGCGGGTCGAACGCGGCCGGCCTGTTCGCCGCCTTCGTCGACGACGACCCCGTCCGCCTGGTCGGGGTCGAGGCCGGCGGCCGCGGCCCCCGGCCCGGCGACCACGGGGCCTCCCTCGGCCTCGGCGAGGCCGGGGTCCTCCACGGCGCCCGCTCCTACGTCCTCCAGGACCCCGACGGCCAGGTCCTGCCGACCCACTCGGTCTCAGCCGGCCTCGACTACCCCGGTGTCGGCCCCGAGCACGCCTTCTGGAAGGACACCGGGCGCGTCACCTACGAGCGCGCTCCCGACCAGCTGGCCCTCGACGGCTTCCGCCTCCTCGCCCGCACCGAGGGCCTGCTCCCCGCCCTCGAGCCCGCCCACGCCATCGGCTGGCTCGCCGCCGCCGCCAAGGCCGGCCAGGTCACCCCCGGCACCCGGGTCCTGCTGAACCTCTCCGGCCGGGGCGACAAGGACGTTGAGACCGTCACCAGCCTCCTTGGCGACGCCGAGACCCCGCCGGACCCCGCCGGTGGCTGATCCCAGCACCCCGGTGGAGCGGCTGGAGGAGCGGCTGGAGGAGCTGCGGCGCGAGGAGCGGGCGGCGCTGGTCGCCTACGGGGTCGCCGGGTTCCCGGACCTGGACGGGTCGCTGGCCGCGTTCCGGGCCATGGCCGAGGCCGGGGCCGACGTGCTC
>DATENJ010000490.1:0-8486 GCA_035275125.1 Actinomycetes bacterium
CAACCCGCGATCGCGACGCGATCGCGGGTCGCCGGTCATGTCATCGTCCATGGTGTTCCTCCGAGCCCCCGATCACCCCTTGATGATCACTCAATGTCGGCCGTTTGTTGACCTGCCTCCCTGCCCGGAGTAGCGTCCCCGTATCATTAGGAAACCTTCCTAATGATCTGTTCCTGGCACTCCGGCCGGCATGGAGGAGGAGACATGGGACACCGGCGGTCACCATTGGGCACCCGCTCCCTTGTCGCCATCGTCGGGGCTGCCCTCCTCGCGGTCGGCCCGGTCACCGGGCCGCCAGCAGCCGGCGCCGCTTCACGGACCATCCACGGTGTCGTCCGGCTCGACCAGGTCGGGTACGCGACCGGCGAGGCCAAGCGGGCGTTCCTCATGGCCGAGGCCCCCGTGGGCACGGCCGGGTTCGCGGTCGTGGACGACGCCGGCCGGGCCGTCCTCACCGGCCGGGTCGGCCGGCGGACCGGTGGCTGGAACGGACGCTACCGGGCGGTCCACGGCATCGACTTCAGCGCCCTGCGTCGGCCGGGTCGCTACCGGATCGTGGTCGACGGCCTGGCCGCCGCCTCACCGCCCTTCCGGGTCGCGACCCGCCACGACCTGTTCGGAAAGCTCGTCGAGGACACCGTCCGTTTCTTCCAGGTCCAGCGCGACGGTGCCCACGTCCCACGGCGGCTCGACCGCAAGCCCTCCCACCTGACCGATCGCCATGCGACCGTGTACGCCGCCCCGGTGTTCGAGGGCGACGGCGGCGACGTGCCCGCGGCGCCGCTCAGGCCGGTCGGCGGCCCGGTAGACGTCCAGGGCGGCTGGTTCGACGCCGGCGACTTCGTCAAGTTCACCCACGCGACCGCCTACTCGGTGGCCGAGATGCTGCTCGTCCAGCGCGGCCTGCATGGCGAGCACCGTGCCCTGGCCGCCGAGACCCGCCACGGTCTGCGGTGGCTGGACAAGGTCTGGGACGAGCGCCACCGGGTGCTGTACGCCCAGGTCGGGCTGGGCACCGGGAGCGAGCGGTTCGGGTTCGTCGGCGACCACGACGTGTGGCGGCTGCCCGAGGCCGACGACGCGCTGCGGGTGCGGCCCGGCGACGCCGAGTACTTCATCAAGTACCGGCCGGTGTTCCGCGCCGCCCCGCCGGGTGCGCGGATCAGCCCCAACCTGGCCGGCCGCGTGGCCGCCGCCTTCGCCCTTGGCGCCCAGGTGGAGGCCCAGCGCGACCACCAGCGGGCCCAGGTGCTGCTGCGAGCGACCGCCTCGGTGTTCGCCATGGCCAAGACCAGCCACGTCGGCGAGCTCGTGACGGCCTACCCGCACGCCTACTACCCCGAGGACTCCTGGCAGGACGACATGGAGTTCGGCGCCGTCGAGCTGGCGCTGGCCGCCAGGAAGCTGCACGACCGGCGGTCGGCCGGCTGGCTGCGGGCCGCCACCCACTGGGCCAGGGCGTACCTGGGCAGCGAGCACCGCGAGGCGCTCAACCTGTACGACACCAGCGCGCTGGCCCACGCCGACCTGCTGCGGGCGCTGAGACGCACCCCGCGGTCGCCCGGGTTCGAGGTCAGCCCTCGCGACCTCGTCGCCGACCTGCGACGGCAGCTGGAGACCGGCGCCGGGCCGGCACGGGACGAGCCCTTCGGCTCGGCGGTGGACGTGACCCAGTTCGACGCGGCCACCCGCACCTTCGGGTACGCGGCCACCGCCCGGATGTACCGGCGGCTGACCGGGGACCGCTCCTACGACGCCTTCGGGACCTCCCAGCGCAACTGGGCCCTCGGTGCCAACGCCTGGGGCACGACCTTCGTCATCGGCGAAGGCACCGTGTTCCCCCAATGCCCCCAGCATCAGGTCGCGAACCTGGCCGGGAGCCTCACCGGTGGCCGCGACGTGCTCGTGGGCGCGGTGGTGAACGGGCCCAACGGGGCGGAGAACTTCGAGGACATCGGGATCCCCGACGGCGCAAGGGCCTGCCCGGTCGACGGCCGGAACCGGTACGCGGCCTTCGACCGCCCCGACGCGCGCTTCCTCGACGACGTGCGCGCCTGGCCCAGTGTCGAGCCGGCGATCGACTTCACCTCGACCGGAATGCTCGCCTTCGCGCTGGCCGCCACCACCGGCAGCTGATTGTCCTGTTCAGGCGGGAGTTGCCTGAACGGGGTTCACCAGTGATCCTGGCACTGTTCCCTCGGCGTTCATCTTTTCGCCACTAGGAACTGGACATGGCTGGAGCACCGGAGCTCCTCGCTGGCCCGCTCGCCCGGGAGGTGCCGACATGAGCGTTGCCGACCATTTCAGCCTGGTTGCCTCCGACTATGACGCGTTGCGCACCACCGACGAGGCGCCCGTGCGGAGGATCCGCGAGCTGCTGCCCGACCGTCAGGTGATCGGCCTCGACGTCGGCTGCGGGACCGGACGGTACTCGCGGCTGCTCCGCGAGGTGCTGCATCCCGGGTCGGTGCTGGTGGGCAGCGACGTCTCGGCGGCCATGCTCGCCGAGCTCAAGGCGGGCGACGACGGCCACGAGCCAGTGCTGGCGCTGCGGTCGACCGCCGAGCAGGTGCCCGTGCGGACCGGCAGCCTCGACCTGGTCACCGCGTTCAATTGCGTGCACCACTTCGACCTCGAGCGGTTCCTGGCCGTCGCCGGCAGAGTGCTGAAGCCGAACGGGCAGCTCTTCATCTACACCCGGACGCCGGAGCAGAACGCGCGGACCATCTGGGGCCGCTCCTTCCCCGGCTTCGTCGACCGCGAGCAGCGGCTGCACAGCGAGGCGGCGCTTCGGGAGGCCGTTCGCCGCACCGCCGGACTCAAGCTGGTCGACACCCAGACGTTCCGCCATCCCCGGTCGAGCACGCCGGAACGGCTCAGGGCCCAGGCCGAGGGCCACCACTACTCGACCTTCTCACTGTATTCAGCAGACGAGCTGCGTGAGGCCATCGCCACCTTCCTGGGCCGCCTGGCCGGCCCCGAGGTGACCTGGGTCGACGAGCACCTTCTGGTCGTCGCCGGCCGCGGCTGGCGCGGCCGGCGGAGACGAGCAGAAGGCTAGACGGCGTCAGCGCACCCGGATGCGCAGCACCTGTCCGCCGCCTGGCGAGCCCGAGTTGTTGGTGACGTAGAGCCCGTCCTTGCCGACGGCGATGCCGCCAGGCATGGTGAGCGTCCCGGGGGGCAGGTTGATCTGCCGCTTCGTCCCGTCCCGGGACACGGCGAACAACCCGCCGTCGGTGGACGGACCCAGCAGCCCATCGTGGTCGATCTCGAGCACGTACAAGGTGCCGTTGCGCCCGAACGCGAGGTCCATGATGTTCGTGAACCCGCTCGCGACGACGGTCACCGCTCCGCTGCGCGGATCCACGCGGAAGACGTTGGCGCCGCCGGGCGGGAACGGGAAGCCGGTGAGCTGGCTGACGTAGTACTGGCGATCCGGCCCAACGACGACCGACGTGGGCACGGCCTGCATCGGGATGTCCGGCCCGCCGAACGGGTCGGGGACCAGGCGGTTGGGGAACACCGCCAGGTTCGAGACGCGACCCTTGTGGTTCACGACGTCGATCGCGTTGCCACCCGCGTCGGCCACCACGAACCGCCCCCGGTCGAACAGCACGTCGACGGGGTTGGAGTCGACCGCTGGGTTGCCGACCGCCGCATCCGGGTTCACGTCGCGCTCGAACGCCCAGATGTCGGCGACCTTCCGGATCTGCCCGTGGCGCTTGACCCGCAGCAGTCGGCCGAAGAGGTCCGCGACCGGGTTCTGCGCGGCCAGGGTGTCCCGGGAGATCGGCGCGCCGGACTCGTCCTTGGGTTCCGTCGGCCCGCCATTGGTGACAAGGACGCGATCCGCACCAAGCACCGTGATGCCGTGCGGGCCGATGGCGTTGAGGTTGCCCGGCGTGTTCGCGTACGAGGCGAGGCCCTCGACGATCCGCGACTGGCGGCCCCAACGGTCGACCTTCGTCACCGCGCCCGTGGCCCCCATGCGCACGCTGGACCCTCACCACCAGCGAAGCACGGCCCGCTGCCACCCCGGCCGGACTCCGCGACGAACAAGTCCCCGCGCGACCCGAACGCCAGGTGCCGCGGGCTGTCGAGCCCCGTCGCCACGACGTCCACACTTGTCCTGGCGGCCGCAGCCGGCGCCACCCCGAGCGCGAGCAGCAGCAACACAATGGGAAGGACGCGGAGCACGCGCACAACACCCTCCTCCGGGCAGATGACCCTTCGGAGAAGCTCTCATCCGAGATGAACCAGGTCAACCGTGGCCCGTGGCTAGTGGCGTCGGGGGCCGGGTGGTCGCTATTGTGCGCCAGGCAGAGGTTCACGTTTTGCCTTGCACCCCGCAGGTCGAGCTTGTCCCTTGCCGTCGGCACCACCTGCCGACGCTGGTCAGACCTCCAACATCATGGAGGGAGGGACAAGTACATGACCGTTGGAACCGTGAAGTGGTTCAACGCCGACAAGGGGTACGGCTTTATCGCCCCCGAGTCCGGCGAGGACGTCTTCGTGCATTTCAGCGCGATCCAGTCGACCGGCTACCGCTCGCTTGATGAGGGGCAGGCCGTCGAGTTCGACGTGACGCCAGGGCCGAAAGGCGCTCAGGCCGCCAACGTGCGGCTGCTCGAGAGCTAGCAGCCAGCAGCACCCAGCCCGCCCGGTCGTGCGCCGGGCGGGCTTTTGCGCGGACATGATCCGTCAGCCTGGTTCCCGACCCGCTTGGCGGGCATGCTGTTGTCAGCCGCCAGCGTCGGGGAGGGTCCATGACCGAACAGCCGCTCACGATCGGCATCGAGGAAGAGTTCCAGATCGTCGATGCCGGCGGGGAACTGAAGGCGCACATCGACACCCTGCTGGCCGCGGCCCGGTCCAGCTCCCTGGTCGACGACGTGCGGGCCGAGATGCTGCAGTCGGTGGTCGAGGTCGGCACCAATATCTGCGCCGACGTCGGCGAGGCCCGGGCCGAGGTGCTGCGGCTGCGCGGCGGCCTGGCCCGCCTGCTCGCCCCGGAGGCGCTGCGGATCGCCTCGGCCGGCACCCATCCGTTCTCCCACTGGCAGGACCAGCGGGTCACCGAGATGGAACGCTACAAGCTGTTCGAGGACGAGATGCAGGACCTGGTCCGGGAGCTGCTGATCTTCGGGATGCACGTGCACGTCGGCATCCCCGACCCCGAGGCGCGCGTCGAGGTCATGAACGAGGCCCGCTACTTCCTGCCCCACGTCCTCGCCCTTTCGACCTCCAGCCCGTTCTGGCTCAACCGGAGAACCGGCCTGAAGTCCTATCGGAGTGTGATCTGGTCGCGGTTCCCGCGCAGCGGCATCCCGCCCGAGTTCGGCTCCCACGCCGACTTCGACAACTACATCGCGCTGCTGGTCAAGACCAACACCATCGACACCGGCAAGAGCATCTGGTGGGACCTGCGGCCGCACTGGCAGTACCCGACGGTCGAGTTCCGTATCTGCGACGCCGTCACCAAGGTCGACGAGGTCATCTGCCTGGCCGCCCTGATCCAGGCCATCTGCGCCAAGCTGCTCAAGCTGCGGTCCCAGAACCTCGGCTTCCGCAAGTACCCGCCCCAGCTCATCCACGAGAACAAGTTCCGGGCGTTCCGCCACGGCCTGGACGGCAAGCTGATCGACTTCGGCAAGCAGCGCGAGGTCCCGATGCGCGACCTCGCCCTCGAGCTGCTGGAGTTCGTCGACGACGTGGTCGACGAGCTCGGCTCACGCAAGGACGTGGAGTACGTGCACACCATCCTGCGCGAGGGCACCAGCGCCGACCGTCAGCTCGCCGTCCATGACGCCACCGGCGGCGACATGCGAGCGGTCGTCCAGCACGTCACCGACGAGACCCTGATCGGCGTGCCCGTCTAACAGCCCGCCGAAGAGGGGACCGCCGGTCAGCGGTTGTGGTACTGGTCGTCGGTGACGTGCTCGCCCCAGTTCGCCTCGGGTCGCTCGTCGCCACCGACACCTTCGGTGATGGACAGGTGCGTCATGAAGTGGTCGGGTGCGGCGCCGTGCCAGTGCCAGTCGCCGGGGGCCGTGTAGACGACGTCACCGGCCCGGATCTCCTCGACGGCGCCGCCGCGGGGCTGCACGAGCCCCTTGCCTTCGGTGACGTACAGGGTCTGCCCGACGGCGTGCGAGTGCCAGGCGGTGCGGGCCGAGGGGGTGAACCGGACGGCGCTGACACGAACGCGTGAGGGCTCCTCGCCCCGGGCGATGGCGTCGATCCAGACGTCCCCGGTGAACCATTCGGCCGGGCCCTTGGCGGTCGGCTGCTTCGGCTGGATGGGCACAGGCGGCTCCTTTGGCGCGCTCAGCGGTGTTCGGGGTTGTCGGAGTCGAAGCGGCAGCCGGCGTCCCACTCCGAGCGCTGGTTGCCGTGGGCGGGGATGCCGCCGGCCCGCTTGAGCAGCGCCCCCAGGTGCATGAGGTTCCAGGTGGCGAAGGTGGTGTTGCGGTTGGTGAAGTCGTTCTCCGGCCCACCCGAGCCGGGGTCGAGGTAGGAGGGGCCGGGGCCGGCCTCGCCGATCCAGCCGGCGTCGGCCTGGGGTGGGATGGTGTAGCCGAGGTGCTGGAGGCTGTAGAGGATGTTCATGGCGCAGTGCTTGACCCCGTCCTCGTTGCCGGTGAGCAGGCAGCCGGCGACCCGGCCGTAGTAGGCGTACTGGCCGGCCTGGTTGAGCTGGCTGGAGCAGGCGTACAGCCGTTCGATGACCCGCTTGGTGACCGAGCTGTTGTCGCCCAGCCAGATCGGGCCGCACAGGACCAGGATGTCGGCCGCCAGGACCTGGGGGAAGATGGCCGGCCAGGCGTCCGACGGCCAGCCGTGCTCGGTCATGTCGGGCCAGGTGCCGGTGGCGATGTCGTGGTCGACGGCCCGTAGCTCGGTCACGGCGACACCGTGGCGTTCCATGATGGCCACGCTGCGGTCGATCAGGCCCTGGGTGTGGCTGGGTTCGGGGGAGCGCTTGAGGGTGCAGTTCACATACAGCGCCCGCAGGCCATCGAAGCGCCACTCGCCATCGGTGCTGATGGGATCGGTCATCCAACCTCCTGGAGACTGGCCGGCGGGGTCACCAGCGGGTAGCAAACAACAACTGGACCAGTAGTGTCTGGCTGACCAGCAGCCCGACCACCACCGGGACCCGGACCCGCCAGGCCAGCAGTTGCCGGACCACCGGGACCAGGACCAGCGGGATGAGGAACTGGAAGATCCGCTCCACTTCGCCCTTGGTGAACCCCCAGGAGGCGGCGGCCAGCAGCGTGGCCAGAGCGGCGGCATCCACCGAGGCCCAGGCCCGCTCGCGGACCACCTCGGCCGCCCTGGCCGCCAGGGCGGCCAACAGCGGCACGCCGAGCATGCCGCCGAAGGCGAGCAGGTCGCCTGGCATCCAGTAGACCAGCGGCCGGCCCGCCGACCCGGGTGCGGCCTGGTAGGCGTCGTGGACGGCCAGGACCGCGGCCGGTACGTCGTAGCCGGCGGCCAGCCACAGGCCGCCGGCCAGGGCGCACACGACCACGCCCGTCCCGGCGGCCCAGCGCAGTACCCAGGCGCGGTCGACGCGGAGCTGGTCGGCGGCGCGGACGCCGAGGAAGACCAGCAGCAGTATGGCCGCGTAGGTGAGCATCGACGAGGCCCAGAGCAGGATCCCACCGACTACCGTCCAGGCGGCCGAGCGGCGCACCAGCCCCCGGTGGGCGGCCAGGGCGGCGGCGCCGAGCACCGCCGCGAACACTGCGTCGGCCGAGGTCGCCAGGTACAGGACCACCCCAGGGGCCAGCACCCACATCGCGAGCGCCAGGCGGCCGCCCCGCTCCCCGAGCTCGTCGCGGGCCAGCCCACCGGCCGCCACCGCCCCCAGCGAGCCCAGTGCCACCGTGGCCAGCGCCGCCACCATCAACCCCGGCCAGATCCGCGCGACCAGGGCGTACACCACCATCGCCCCGGCCGGGTGGCCGGTGGCGTGGCTGGGCAGGTCGGGCAGCCGCGCAGGGAAGTCGTGCAGGAAGGTGGGGATGGCACCGACCTGGCCGGCTCCGGCCGGGTACTCCCCGGCGAAGTCAAAGGGCGCCGCCCACGCCGGAGGTCCGCCTGCCAGCGCGGCCACGGCCAGGGCCAAGAGTGCGGCGAGCCCGGCCGACGCGGCCACCCGCCAGCGCCAGGCGATACCGGCGTGATACAGGGCCAGGACGGCCGCGACCGCGGCCGCCACCACCGGAAAGACGGCGACCGCCCAACTGAGATCAAGCTGCGGGTCGGGGAACACATAGAACGGGAAGCTGAAGTACCAGGGCACGCTCGGGACCTCGAACCCCACCCGACCCCAGCCGCGCAGCCACAGCGTCCCCAGCGTCCCGGCTAGGAACACCACGACCGTGGCCGCCGTGATCGCCCTGGCGAACGCCGGGTCGGGCGGGTCGCCGGTCCGTTCCCGGGTCGCGGGCCGCCGACCGGTCCGGCCCCCAAGG
>DATENJ010000491.1:0-3691 GCA_035275125.1 Actinomycetes bacterium
GGCGTGGGATCCAGCCTGGCCGGTGCGGGGCCTCGGGAGGGGGCGCGTCGGTCGGGTGGGTGCGTGGAGGCCGGCGCACCCGGCTCACCGGTTCGCGTCCGGATCTGAGGGACTGGCCATACCGGCAGCATAGGCGGGGCCCAGCCCTCGCGCCGCTCGGGCCCGCTGCTACCATCGCACCCGCCATTCCCAGACCCCCGAGGATCAGCGCGTGACCGAGACCGTCGTCCACCTGGTCCGTCACGGGCAGGTCGAGAATCCTCGACGAGTGCTGTACGGCCGGCTGCCCGGCTACCACCTGTCACGCCGCGGCCAGGCACAGGCCGACCTGCTGGCCGGCCACTTCGCCGGCACGCCCCTGGCCGCGGTCCTGGCCAGCCCGCTGGAGCGGGCCCAGCAGACCGCCGCCCCGATCGCCGCCGCGCACGGCCTCGAGGTCCGCACCGACCTGCGCCTGATCGAGACCAGCAACATCTTCGAGGGGGTCGCCGGCAACGTCGCCTGGTACATCCTCCGCCACCCCAGAATGTGGTGGAAACTCCGCGACCTCCGCGCCCCGTCCTGGGGCGAGCGCAACGTCGACATGGCCGAACGGGTCCACGCCGTCGTCGACGCCGCCCGAGCCGAGTTCGCCGGCCAGCAGGTCGTCCTCGTCTCCCATCAGGCCCCCATCTGGGTCGCCCGCCTGGCCTTCGAACGCCGCCGCCTCGCCCACTGGCCGGGCTGGCGCCGCTGCACCCTGGCCAGCGTCACCACCCTCAGCTTCAGCGACGACACCCTCACCAGCGTCACCTACGCCGAGCCGGCCGCCTCCGCCCTGGCCGGAGCCGACCCCGGCACCGACCCGGGGCTACGACGGGACCGCGAAGCGCAGTAGGGCGCCGATGCCCTCGGCGGGTGCGTCCCTGGGCGGCGGTGGGGCGTCATGGGTCTCACCCCGGCTCTCGACGGGGCGCGTCTGGTCGGCCGGGTCGAGCACGCGGACGTCGGCGCCGGTGCCGAGCGCGGCGCGGACAGCCACGTCGACCAGCCGGCCCTCGACCGGCTCGGCCACGGCGAGGTCGACCAGGGTGCCTTCCTCGGCGGCGACGTCGGTCGGGGCCGGCCCGAACCAGACCGTCCGCTGGTCGTCGAGGAACAGGCCGGTGAGCAGCAGCGTGCCGACCTGGCCGAGGGCGAGCGCGGTCAGGGTGGCGGCGGCCCCCTCCACCGCCCGGTCGGCCTGGCCCAGCTCCTCGGCGAAGCGTTCGAGCAGGGCCTGGTTGTCGGCCTCCACCGTGGCCCTGACCAGCCGGTCGGCCTCGGCGAAGACCTCGTCGAGGAAGCCGAGCTCGCCCCCGACCACAGCCAGCAGCTCCCGGACCCGCTTGGGGGCGTGCTCGTGGAGCAGCTGGAGGGCCCGCACGTCCCCGGCGGCGGCGACGAACCGGGGCCGGACCTGGTCGACCAGCCGGGTGAGGGCCTCGGCGACCTCGCCGGCGTTGGACTCCCACAGGGCCTCGGCCCGGTGGTGGTGGCGCGGCTGCGACCAGCCGCCGGACTGCGCCTTGTGGATGTACGGGGTGACGCGGCCGTCGACCCGCTCGGTCCTGGCGAGGTCGTCGGCCACCCGCGCCGCCATGTCGGCCCCGGTCCGGTCGGTCAGCACGGCCACATGCGGCACGGCGGCCTGACCGGCGGCCAGCAGCGGCACGACGTCGGGGAGGACACCGACGCGCAGGAGCGTGTCGCGCGGCGGCGGGTCGGGCAGGTTGGCCGAGTAGCGCGGGCCGTCGGCGGCGGCGATCACGGCCAGGGTCGCCCCGGCGGTGTGGCTGCCCCCAACCAGCGGGTCGATGGCGGCGACGGTCGTCTCGGGCACAGCCGCCTCGAGCATGGCGCCGCGCAGGTTCTTCCAGCGCAGCGCCACCCGGTCGGCGGCCTGCTCGACGTCGCCCTCGGTGTCCATGTACATGGAGGTGAAGGGCCCGTCGGCCTCGAACACCCGGGCGATCTCGGCATAGTGCACGGTGACTCCCTTCGGCTCGGTCGGGTTGAGGGGTTCTCGGTCGGGGGTGAGGGGTTCTCGTGTCGGGTGCTGGGTCCTCGGGCCGGTTCAGGGTCCTGATGCCGGGCTCAGCGTCCTCGGTCGGGGGTTGAGGGCTCTCGGGCTGGGTTCAGGGTTCTCGGGCCGGGGCGGGCCCGTCGGGCCCTCCCGACCCAGGGTCGGGCGCCCAGGCGGCCCGGAGAAGGCTCCGCACCTCCTCGTCGGAGGTCTGCGGGAACGAACGGTAGGAGTAGCCGACCGCCCGGAACGGGCGTGGGGTGGTGGCGCACACCACCTCGTCGGCCTCGTTCCTGAGGCGCTGGCAGGTGGAGGCGGGGGCGGTCGGGACCGCGACCACCACGCGGGTCGGGCCGAGGCGACGGGCCGCCGCCACCGCCGCCCGCATGGTCGAGCCGGTGGCCAGGCCGTCGTCGACCAGGATCACGACCCGTCCGGTGAGGTCGGGCGGGCCCCGGCCCTCGCGGTAGCGCTGCTCGCGGCGGGTGAGCTCGCGACCCTCGGCCTCGGCCGCCTGCCGCAGGACGGCCTCGCTCAGCCCGAGCCGGTCGACCACCTGCTCGTTGACCACCTGGACCCCGCCGGTCGCGATCGCTCCCATGGCCAGCTCCTCGTGACCGGGAACGCCCAGCTTGCGCACGACGAACACGTCGAGCGGGGCCGCCAGGGCCCGGGCGACCCGCGCCGCCACCGGAACCCCGCCCCGCGGCAGCCCGAGCACGAGCACGTCGTCCCGGCCGGCGTAGTGGCCGAGCTGGCCGGCCAGGACGTCGCCGGCCTCGACCCGGTCGCGGAACATCGTCCTCGCCACGGCGGTGGCCCGCCTCGCCGCTGCGCGTCAGCGCGGCGCGTCGTCCTCGTCGAAGGGGACCGGCATGGCCTGCTCCAGGGCGTCCTCCTCGGGAACCTCGATGTCGATCTCGGGGATCTGCTCGGGAGTGTCCCGCTCCAGCAGCGACTGGCGCTGCTCCAGGGCGTCGGCCTCGGGCACGGCGTCGGTCATCGATCGTCCTCCTTGTGACGAGCAGCGGCTTCAACCCCACCCTATCGCCGTCAGCCCGATCCCGGTACGGCTGTCCACACCCCCGGCCATGGTTGCCCCGTGCGGACCCTTCAGCTCAGGTTCAGGTCAAGCTCAGTTGGCGGTGCCGAACCCCAGGGCGTCCCGGTCGAACAGGCGCGACTCGATCGAGCGCAGGTTGGAGCGGGTGCAGGTCGCGCACAGGTAGGTCCAGCCGCGGACCCCCGACTGGATCGTCCAGCCCAGCGGCAGCCCCGGGCCGGCGGTGTCGGCGATCGCGGCGCAGTACTGGCACACCGGCGGCCGGGCGCCTCGCTCGCGTTCCCGTTGTCTGGGCATGATCGTGACGCAAGGCTACCGCAATGACGCTTGGCCCCCGATCCAGGTGGGGGGAGTTCTCCCCCACGGCCCCTCAAGAGCGCCTGTGCCAGCGTCAGCCAGGACATCCGGAACCGGCCGGCCTCTACCCGCCCTCGCCAGGGGCGAGCAGGGCGAGCAGCTCGTCGCCGTACTTGTCCAGCTTGCTCGGGCCGATGCCCTCGACCGCGAGCAGCTCGCCCCGGCTGCGGGGCTGGCGCTCGTTCAGGGCGGCCAGGGTGCGGTCGTTGAAGACCACGTAGGCGGGC
>DATENJ010000492.1:0-2140 GCA_035275125.1 Actinomycetes bacterium
GGCCGTGCGGTCCGGCTGCCCGGCGATCGTCTGCTCGCCCCTCGAGGTGGCCGTCCTGCGCGCCCAGCTCGGCCCCTTGGTCGAGCTCATCTGCCCCGGGGTCCGCCCGGCCCGCTCGTCGGCGTCAGCGGACGACCAGGCACGGGTGGCGACACCGGCCGAGGCCATCGCCGCCGGCGCCAGCCGGATCGTCGTGGGGCGCCCGATCACCAGGTCAGACGACGTGGGCGGGGCCGCCCGGGCGGTGCGCGACGAGGCGCTCGCGGCGGGGCCCGAGAGGGGAGGGGACGAACGCGCGAACCAGCCCAAAGCCATTGACGCTCATAGTCGATTTGACGGTTTGTGAACACAGGAGGGTTTCTGACCAGCGCCGATAGATTGTGGCCGCCGCCAAGGTATGCATAGAATCCGCCAGTCTTCGATCCGGAACGAGGTCACGAGGAGGCACGAATGCCCCTGCCAACCCTGACGCCCGAGCAGCGCCAGCAGGCGTTGGAGAAGGCGGCCGAAGCCCGCCGCAAGCGAGCGGAGCTCAAGGCTCAGCTCAAGAGTGGCAACATGAGCCTGTCCACCGTCCTTGCCAAGGACTCCGACGAGACGGTGGGCAAGATGAAGGTCTCCAGCGTGCTCGAGAGCATGCCCGGGGTCGGCAAGGTCCGCGCCCGCAAGATCATGGAGAAGCTCGACATCTCCGCCTCCCGCCGGGTCCGCGGCCTTGGCTCCAAGCAGAAGGACGCCCTGCTCGCCGAGTTCGGCGGCAAGAAGTAGCAAGCACCGCGCGTTGACCAATGGTGGGGGGTACCAGCAGTCGGGTCGGCGAGGCAAGCTCATCGTGCTCGCCGGCCCGTCGGGGGTCGGCAAGGGCGCGATCGTAGCCAGGTTGCTGGCCGCCCTGCCCGACCTGGAGCTGTCCATCTCGGCCACCACCCGGGGGCCGCGGCCGCGTGAGGACGAGGGTCGCCACTACCACTTCCTCGACCGCGGCAAGTTCGACGACATGATCGAGGCCGGCGGGTTCCTGGAGTGGGCCGACATCTTCGGCGCACGCTACGGCACGCCTCGCAAGCCGATCGACCGGGCGCTGGCCGAGGGCCGCGACGTGCTGGTCGAGATCGACGTCCAGGGCGCCCGGCAGGTCAAGGCGGCCGAGCCGGACGCCTTCATGGTGTTCATCACCCCGCCGAGCCTCCAGGAGCTGGAGCGGCGGTTGCGCACCAGGGGCAGCGAGACCGACCAGCAGATCCGCGGACGGCTGGCCAAGGCCGCCGACGAGCTGGCCGCCGAGCCGGAGTTCGACGTCACGGTGGTCAACGACGACCTGGAGGTGGCCGCCCGCGAGGTGGTCGAGATCGTCGACCGGCTCAGGCGGCGTACCATCAACGGCGGTCACACGCGCGTCAAGGAGCGGAAGCACTGATGATCGAGCCCAAGATCGACGACCTGCTCGCCCGGGTCGACTCCAAATACACCCTGGTCATCCTGGCCGCCAGGCGGGCCAGGCAGATCAACGGCTACTACAGCCAGCTCGGCGAGGGCATCGGCGAGTTCGTCCCGCCGATGGTCGACGCCGGCCCCAACCGCAAGGCCCTCTCGGTCGCCCTCCAGGAGCTGGTCGAGGACAAGCTGAACTGGGAGCGCCCGGTCGAGGTCGCCGAGTCCATCAAGTAGGTGGACAGGTCGGCGGGGGGTCCCGGGGACGCAGGGAGCCGAACGGCAGCCCCCCGGTCGGACCCGGTCCTGGCCGGCGCCAGGGTGCTGCTCGGGGTGACCGGCGGGATCGCCGCCTACAAGGCGGCCGAGCTGGCCCGGGAGCTGCAGCGCGCCGGGGCCGAGGTCCAGCCGCTGCTCACCGAATCCGGCGAGCGGATGGTCAGCCGGGCCACCTTCGCCGCCCTCACCGGCCGGCCGGTGCCGGCCTCGGTCTGGGACGACCCGGCCGCCGTCACCCACGTCGAGCTGGCCCGCTGGGCCCAGGTCCTGGTGGTCGCCCCGGCGACCGCCCACACTCTGGCCCGGCTGGCCGCCGGCCTGGCCGACGACCTGCTCACCAACGTCGCCCTCGCCTTCGGCGGCCCGCTGGTGGTCGCCCCGGCCATGCACACCGAGATGTGGGAGCACCCGGCGACCCGGGCCAGCCTCG
>DATENJ010000493.1:0-7879 GCA_035275125.1 Actinomycetes bacterium
CGGCCGCGGGCTGTGGATGGTCAACCAGCTCTGCGACCTGGTCCAGCTGCGCAGCTTCCCCGACGGGGCCGCCGTCCGGATGCACGTCTACCTGCCCTGAGACGCCAACGACCCCACCCATGTGCGGGTGGGGTCGCTGTGTGGAGGTCGCGTGCTACTGGGCCTCGATCGGCCGCACGTTGGCGGCCTGCGGGCCCTTCGGGCCCTGGGCCACGTCGAACTCGACGGCCTGGCCCTCGTTCAGCGAGCGGTAGCCGCTCGTCTGAATGGCGCTGAAGTGCACGAAGACGTCCTCGCCAGACTCAGGCTGGATAAAACCATAGCCCTTGTCAGCGTTGAACCACTTGACGGTGCCAACAGTCATGGATGCTTGTCCCTCCCTCCGTCAACTCGGAGGTCACGATCAACGTCGGTCCGTCCTGGCGCCGACGGCAAAGGACAAGCTCGACTCCAAACCGCGAAAGCCAAACGTTGAACCTGTGCGGCCCGCAGCGTAGCAGATAGTGCAACCACGAGTGTGAAAGCGACCACTGGCCGCGGTTCCGGGCCGGCCAGGAGGGTTATCCGCGCGGCCTCGGGGGGAACAGGTCCTGGCAGCTCGGGGGGGCCGGAGACGCCGACGGCTCGTGGGGAGGACCGACCACATGACCACCACCGCCACCCCGTCCACCGGACGCTGGACCCCAGGCCGGATCGCCATCTGGACAGGTATCGCCCTCCTCGGGGCCGTCGCCTGGGGCATCCTGGCCCTCGCCAGGGGCGAGTCGGTCAACGCGGTCTGGATGATCGTGGCCGCGCTGTGCTCGTACGCGATCGCCTACCGGTTCTACGCCCGGTTCATCGCCAACAAGGTGCTCGGGGTCGACGACAGCCGGGCCACCCCGGCCGAACGACTCGACAACGACCAGGATTTCCAGCCGACCGACCGGCGTGTGCTGTTCGGCCACCACTTCGCCGCCATCGCCGGGGCCGGCCCCCTGGTCGGGCCCGTCCTGGCCGCCCAGATGGGCTACCTGCCAGGGACGATATGGATCATCGTCGGGGTGATCTTCGCCGGCGCCGTCCAGGACATGGTCATCCTGTTCTTCTCGATGCGGCGCGACGGCAAGAGCCTCGGCCAGATGGCCCGCGACGAGATCGGCCCCCTCGGCGGGGTGGCCGCCCTGGTGGCCGTGTTCGCCATCATGATCATCCTGCTGGCCGTGCTCGCCCTGGTCGTGGTCAACGCCCTTGCCGACTCCCCCTGGGGCACCTTCTCGCTGGCCGCGACCATCCCGATCGCCCTGTTCATGGGCTTCTACCTGCGGGTGCTGCGGCCAGGCAGGGTGCTGGAGACGACCGTCATCGGGGTCACGCTGCTGCTGGCCGCGATCGTGCTCGGCGGCGTGGTCGACCACTCCAGCCTCGCGCCGGCGTTCACCCTGTCGCCCAAGACCCTGGTCGTCTGCCTGGTCGTGTACGGGTTCGCGGCCTCGGTGCTGCCGGTGTGGATGCTGCTGGCCCCCCGCGACTACCTCTCGACCTTCATGAAGGTCGGGACCATCGGCCTGCTCGCCACCGGCATCGTGCTGACCATGCCGGTGCTGCAGAACGAGGCCGTGACCAAGTTCGCCAGCAGCGGCAAGGGCCCGGTGTTCGCCGGCCCGCTGTTCCCGTTCGTGTTCATCATCATCGCCTGCGGGGCCCTTTCCGGGTTCCACGCCCTGATCGCCTCGGGCACCACCCCCAAGCTGATCGAGAAGGAGTCCCAGGTCCGCATGGTCGGCTACGGGGCCATGCTGACCGAGTCGTTCGTGGCCGTGATGGCCATGGTGGCCGCGTCCATCCTCGACCAGGGCCTCTACTTCGCCATGAACGCGCCGCCGGGGGTGGTCGGGGCGACCGTCCAGTCGGCCTCCCAGGCGGTCACCAACCTCGGCTTCACCATCACCCCCGACCAACTCCAGTCCGCCGCCCAGCAGGTCCAGGAGCAGACGCTGATCGCCCGCACCGGCGGCGCCCCCACCCTGGCCGTCGGCATGTCGACCATCTTCTCGGGCGCGTTCGGCGGGGACGCCCTCAAGGCCTTCTGGTACCACTTCGCGATCATGTTCGAGGCCCTGTTCATCCTGACCACGGTCGACGCCGGCACCCGGGTCGGGCGCTTCATGCTCCAGGACACCCTCGGCAACGTCTGGAAGCCCATCGGCCGGCCCTCCTGGCGGCCTGGCGTCTATGCGACCAGCGCCATCGTGGTCGCGGCGTGGGGCTACTTCCTGTGGGTCGGGGTCACCGACCCCCTCGGCGGCATCAACCAGCTGTTCCCGCTGTTCGGGATCGCCAACCAGCTGCTGGCGGCGGTCGCCCTGACGGTGGCCACGACCATCCTGATCAAGTCGGGCCGGCTGCGCTGGGCCTGGGTCACCGCCGTCCCGCTGGCCTGGGACGTCGCCGTCACCCTCTCGGCGAGCTGGTACAAGATCTTCTCCAGCGACCCGCTGATCGGGTTCTTCGCCCAGCGGGACAAGTACCAGCAGGCGCTGGACGCCGGCAAGGTCATCCCGCCGGCCAAGTCGCTGGACGACGTCAGCCAGATCGTCACCAACTCGACCGTCGACGGCGTGCTCTCGATCCTGTTCGCGGGCCTGATCATCGTGGTCATCGTCGACGCGGCCCGGGTCTGGTGGGAGACCATCGGCGGCCGCCGCGAGCCCGTGCTGTCCGAGGCCCCGGCCGAGGAGTCCCACATATGGGCGCCTTCCGGCCTGTTCCCGACGGCCGAGGACCGCACCCGCCAGGCCGAGCTGCGGGCCGAGCCGGTCGGCGCCGGGCGCGAGCGCTCCGGCGGGTCGGGGAGTGACGGGTGACGGTCAGGCTGCGGCGGGCCGTGGCCGGCACCCTCTGGTACATGCGCGAGGTGATGGGGGAGAACGCCTACGACCACTACCTCGCCCACCAGCGCCGCAACCACCCGGACGAGCCGGTGCTGTCCCGGCGCGAGTTCGAGTGCCGCCGCATGGACCAGTTGGAGATCCGGCCCGGCCAGCGCTGCTGCTAGGTCGTGAGGGGAGTCAGGCCACCCAGGTGGTCTCGCAGGGGCTGCACCACCACAGCTTCCTGAGGCTGCTCAGGGTCCCTTCGTTGAGTGGCTTGTAGCGTCGCGCCGGGTCGCCGCAGAAGAAGCAGTCCGGCCCTCCTTCGGCCATCGCCTCGATCCATCCCGTGGTGCTGGCGGTGGCGGCGTGCATGCCCTCCAGTCTGGGCGTGGTGTTCAACATCCTTCTCCGTCGTCGGCCGGCGGCAGCGGACCGGTGTCGTCCACGGCCTGGATCAAGCGTAATTCGCCTGTGTTGCTACCTGGTTGTCGCTTGGTGACGTCTGTGTTGCGTCGCTGGTCGCGGTTGGGGTTAGCTTCGCGACCGACGGCCGGCCGCCAGGGCCGGGGCGGATGGGGAGGGGGCTGGGCGACAGGTGGACGACCAGGCGCGCATCGAGTGGCGAAAGAGCAGCCTCAGTACCACCAACGGGTGCGTCGAGGTGGCGTTCGTCGGCGACCGGATCGCGCTGCGCGATTCAAAGCAGCAGGGCGGCGGGCCGGTGCTGGAGTTCACCGCCGTCGAGTGGGACGCCTTCCTCGGCGGCGTCCGGGGCGGGGAGTTCGACCTGGAGTTCGGCTAGGAGTTCGGCTAGGAGCTCGGCCTCAGCGGCGAGTGAGCAGTGCCACCGACGCCTCGGGCGTGAGGGCCGCCGGCAGGAGCAGCTCGAACACCCGCCGGTAGCGGCGCAGGTCCTCGGGGCTCTCCAGGTAGAGGGCGTCGGCGGCGCTGTCGAGGGCGACGACGTCCCGCTCGGCCGGCGCCGGGAACCCGAAGATGGTGAACGGCCCGTCCATGCCGGCATGGGCCCCGGCGTCAACGGGCAGCACCTGGAGGGTGACCGCCGGCCGCTCGGCGTCCGCCAGCAGCCGCCGCCGCTGGGCCGCCATCACCGCCGCCCCCCCGACCGGCCGGGCCAGCACCGCGTCGTCCAGCAGGACCCGCATCGCCGGCGGCTGCTCCTGGTCGAGCAGCCCCTGCCGGTGGACGCGAAGCTCGACCCGCCGGTCGATCTCCTCCCGCGGCAGGTCGGGCCGGACGGCCCCGATCACCGCCCTGGCATAGTCGGGCGTCTGGAGCAGGGCGGGCACGATCAGCGACATGTAGACGTCGATCGAGGTCGCCGCCGCCTCGAGCCCGACGTAGGCCGGCACCCCGTCGGGCACGTCGACGAACTTCTGCCACCACCCCCGCTGCCGGGCCTCCCTGGCGATCTGGACCATGGCCTCACGCCGGTCCTCGTCGACCCGGTACAGCGCCAGCATGTCCCGCACGTCCCGGGGGGTGGCGCTGACCTGCCCGGTCTCGATCCTCGACACCTTGGACTGGGAGCACTCCAGCGCCTCGGCCACCCGGTCGATGGTCAGCCCGGCATCCTCCCGCAGCCGCCGCAGCTCAGCCCCAAGCCGCCGCCTGCGTCCGGTCGGGGTCCGAGTCGTCATCGCCGTCGACTCCATCGGGTCCGGGTGGCACGTATGTCATTGGCTGAGATGCATTCTGCATGCTTGCAGAGTTTGCCGCGTTCCTTCACACTCCTGCAAGAGAGACCATTCTCTACCATCGGCCCGAGAGGAGCACTCGCGATGGGTGGACCCAGACCACGGGAGCGGATCCTGGTCGCGGCGACCAGGCTCTTCGCCGACGAGGGCATCCACGCCACCAGCGTCGACCGGGTCATCGCCGAGGCCGGGGTCGCACCCATGACCGTGTACCGCCACTTCTCCGGCAAGGACGAGCTGGTCACCGCCACGCTGGAGCGCTGGAGCCGGGAGTGGCTGACCTGGCTGCGGGCCGAGACGGGAGAGGGCGACACCGACCCCGGAGCCCGTCTGGAGCGCCTCTGGGACGCGCTCGAGAAGTGGTTCGCCGACGAGGCCTTCCGCGGGTCCTACGCCGCCAACGTCGCCACCGAGCTCCGCGCCAAGCCCAGCCACCCCGCCCAGACGGTGATCGCCATCCACCGTGCCGCCCTCCGCGAGCTCCTCCAGGACATCGCCACCACCGCCGGTGTGGCTTCGCCTCCCGAGGCCGCCCTCCGGCTCCACATGCTGATCGACGGCGCCACCGCCGCCGCCGTCGTCGACCGCCAACCTGGCGCCGCCGCCAGCGCCCGCGCCATCGCCACCACCGTGCTCTCCGAACGGCAGCCAGTTCGCGCCTGACACATGGGTCCTCTGCGGCGTTAGTGGGCCGTTAGGACGCACCGGCTACGTTGCGGCCGACGACGTGCCGCACGAACGGGAGCCCGGATGCAGGACCTGACCGCCGCCGCATGGCGAACCAGCACCTTCTGCGACCTCAACGGCTGCGTCGAGGTCGCCCTCCTCGACAACCAGGTGGCGGTTCGCGACGCCAAGGACAAGGCCAGTCCCGTCCTCCTGTTCACCGCCCCTGAGTGGGACGCCTTTGTCAGCGGCGTCCGCGCCGGCGAGTTCGACCTCCCCTAACCACGCGGTCTGGTTCGGCCCGACGCCGGCACGGCCCGTGGGATTAGACTTGCGCCCCGCCAGGCCGCACCCCGTCGGAGGAGGAGCAATGGGCCGCAAGCGCAAGGACGAGGACCGGCTGCCCGAGCACGACCAGCTCGAGCCCGAGCACCGCTCGCGCCGCGGCCGCAAGCTGGCGCTTCTGGTCGCCCTGGCCGGCGCCGCCGCCTATGTGGTCCGCCGCAACCAGCGCAGAGCCGAGATCGACGAGGGCATCTGGCACGAGGCACCCCCCTCCCCGTCGCCGGCCACCTCCGCCTCCACCACCTCAACCGCGTAGCTGCCGCGCCGCGGCCTCCCGGAAGGACCGCGCCACGGTTGGTGGGCGGCCCGTAGACTTCCTCCATGCCGCGCTGCGCAGTTTGCGGACAGGACAACCCGGGGGGCTTCCGGTTCTGCGGGGCCTGCGGCGCGTCCCTGGCCGGCCCGGCCCGGTCCCCGGCCGAGGAGCGCCGGCTGGTCACGGTGCTGTTCTCTGACCTGGTCGGGTTCACCGCCCGGTCCGACCAGGCCGACCCCGAGGACGTCGGCGCCATGCTGCGCCCCTACCACACCCGCCTCCGGGCCGAGATCGAGCGCCGGGGCGGCACCCTGGACAAGTTCATCGGCGACGGCGTCATGGCGGTGTTCGGCGCCCCGGTGGCCCACGAGGACGACCCCGAGCGGGCCGTCCGTTGCGCCCTCGGCATGCTGGGGGCCATCGAGGAGCTCAACGAGGCCCATCCCAGCCTCGACCTGGCCATCCGCGTCGGCATCACCACGGGCGAGGCCCTCGTCCGCCTCGGCCCCGACCAGCAGAGCGAGGGTGTGGTCGGGGACGTGGTCAACACCGCCTCCCGGCTTGAGGGGGTGGCCCCGGCCGGCGGGGTGGTCGTGGGGGAGGCGACCTTCCGGGCCACCCGGCGCCTGTTCGACTACCAGGAGCTGGGGGCGGTCCAGGTCAAGGGCAAGGCCGACCCGGTGCCGGTGTGGCGGCTGGAAGGCGCCCGCAGCCGCACCGGCATCGAGGCCGTCCGCCGGGCCGGCACCCCCTTTGTCGGCCGCCAGGCCGAGCTCGACCTGCTCAAGGGCCTGTTCGAGCAGACCCTGACCGACCGGACCGTCCGGCTGGTCACGGTCGTCGGGGAGCCGGGGGTGGGCAAGTCGCGCTTCGTCTCCGAGCTGGCCGCCTCCGTCGACGAGCGGCCCGAGCTGGTCATCTGGCGCCAGGGCCGCTGCCTGCCCTATGGCGACGGGATCACCTTCTGGGCGCTGGGGGAGATCGTCAAGGCCCAGGCCGGCGTCCTGGAGTCCGACCCGCCGGCCGAGGTCACGGCCAAGCTGGAGGCGGCCGTGGCCGACCTGGTCGGTGACCCGTCGGAGCGTGGCTGGCTGCGGGCCGGGCTGGCCCCGCTGCTCGGGATCGCCGGCCCCGACGCGGTCAAGGCGGAGCGGGCCGAGCTGTTCGCCGCCTGGCGGCGGTTCGTCGAGGCCATCGCCGCCGCCCGCCCGCTGGTGCTGGTGGTCGAGGACCTGCACTGGGCCGACCAGGCGATGCTCGAGTTCCTGGAGCACCTGGTCGAGCGCTCGGCCGACCTGCCCCTGCTGATCGTGGCCACGGCCCGCCCCGAGCTGCTGGAGCGCCAGCCGGGCTGGGGCGGCGCCAACCCGGCATCGACCAGGATCCCGCTGGGGGCGCTGACCGATCTGGAGACGGCCAGGCTGCTGGCGGCCCTGGTCGGCCGGTCGGTGCTGCCTGTCGGGGTCCAGGCCCTGCTGCTGGAGCGGGCCGCCGGCAACCCGCTGTACGCCGAGGAGTTCGCGCGGCTGCTTTCCGACCACGGTCTGGTCCTTGAGGGCGAGGTCGCGGGCGCGCCCGACATCCCCGTGCCCGAGACCGTCCACGGGCTGATCGCGGCCCGCCTCGACGCTCTCACCCCCGAGGTCAGGGCCCTGGTCCAGGACGCGGCGGTGATCGGGCGGGTGTTCTGGCCGGGAGCGGTGGCCGCCATGGACGGCACCGGCGCGGGCGCCGGCGCGACGGGTGCTGGCAACGGCGACGGCGGCCGGGCGGTCCAGGCCGGTCTGGCCGAGCTGGAGCGCAAGCAGCTCGTCCAGCGGGCGCGCACCAGCTCGGTCCAGCACCAGGACGAGTACGTGTTCTGGCACGCCCTGGTCCGGGACGTGGCCTACGCCCAGATCCCCAGGGTCGGCCGGGCCCGCCGCCACCAGGCGGTCGCCGAGTGGGTGGAGGCCGTGGCCGGTGAGCGGGTCGGCGACCTGGCCGAGGTCGTCGCCCACCACTACGGCCAGGCGCTCACCTACGCCCGGGCGGCCCGG
>DATENJ010000494.1:0-8441 GCA_035275125.1 Actinomycetes bacterium
AAGACGGTCAAGAACTACGTCTCCAGCATCCTCTCCAAGCTGGAGGTCGCCCGCCGGGCCGAGGCCGCCGCCTACCTGGCCCGCCACACCACTCCCCCCGGAAGCTGACCTTCACCCCTCGCGGGTTCAAGAGCCCAGGTCGAGAAGGCGAACCGGACGAGGTAGCCATGCTCGTAGCTGTTCCCGTAGGGATCCGGCGGCAGCTGATCCGGCCGTCGGAGCGGACGGAGTTCTCCGAAGCCGAGCTGGATGGGCTCGCCGACCCGGTCCGCCGCTACCTGCGGGCCGCGGTATCCCCCGGCACTCCCCTGGCCACCGCTGCCTGGTTGCACATGCGAGGGCAGATCAAGCTCGGACGGTGGCTGCCGTTCCGGGCGCGGCAGCTGCTCGCCCCCCACCACGGCTACCACTGGGCCGCCAGGGCCGCCGGGCTCATCAGCGGGTTCGACCAGTACACGGCCCGGGCAAGGGCAGATGCGCTGGAAGCTGGCCGGACTGGTCCCGGTCATGGTTGCCGACGGGCCTGACCTGTCCCGCAGCGCCGCCGGTCGGACCGTCGGCGAGGCCATGTGGGTACCGACGGCCCTGCTGGCCCGCTGGGGAGTCGAGTGGTCATCGGTTGACGAGCATCACCTCGTCGCCCGCTGGCGGATCGACACCCACGCGGCCGAGCTCCACCTGGAGGTCGACGACAGCGGACGGCTACGCTCGAGCGTCTTCCAGCGTTGGGGCGGACCCGGACAACACCGGCACCTTCGGTCTGCACCCCTGCGGCGGTGAAGTGACCAGCTATGCGAGCTTCGGCGGGGTGTCGACACCCAGTGCGGGACGTGCCGGATGGTTCTACGGCACCGACCGCTGGCCAGAGGGTGAGTTCTTCCATTACCAGATCACCGCACTGGAGCTCATCACCCGGTCATGAGCCGGCTGCCCGGTTCTGGCTCGGCCGCCAAGCGACGTCCAGCTCGCACCGACCTGCCGGCTACCGGGTGCGCGCGGTCGTGAGCCGCCGGTAGGACTCGTCGCGCTGGCCGCCCGTGCGCTCCCACCGTGAGGTCAGGGTCGGCTGGTCCCCGAGGGTGACCGTTCCCGACCAGCGATAGGTCGTCGGCCAGCTGCGGAAGACGGGGGCGAGGCGCGTAACGGCCGTCATGAGCGGTGGCAGACGGGCCGGCCTCCAGCCCTGGTCGACGTGGAGGACGAGCCCGGCGCGATCCTGGTGCCGCTCGAGGGTCCATGCGCCGCTCACGACGGCCGGGTCGTCGTCCACGCCCAGCCGCCAGGTCCCTTCGATGGTCATCTGTGGCCGGAGCCGGACAAGGTCGGGAAGGGCCGGTGCTAGCTCCAGGCGGGCGCGGTGCCCACCGTTGCGCGCCCGCAGGGCGGCGATCCCGTTCGTCCGTGGAGCAAGCTCGACGTCGCCGGGTGCCCGGGGACCGACAGCAATCGGGCCGTCATACGCCTGGTTGCAGATGACCACGGTCGGGTCGGCGGTGTACTTGACCAGCCGGCGCCGGTGCAGCCAGCCACCTGGCAGGCGGCCGGTTACCAGACGGCGGCCGTCGATGCGGATGTCGAACACGCTGCCGGACCTGCGGACCAGGTCGCAACCCCCCATGAGGAACAAGGGAAGCGAAACCGGGTCCTCGACGATCGCCCCGACCGGGGCGAGCAGCGTTCCTCGATGCCGCGGGCGACCGTCGCGGTCGTCGATCCGAACCTGGATCACCCGACCGGCCACATCGGTGAATCGAACGTCCACGTCGACCCCGTCCGGGCTGATGGCGAAGCGGGCCGGATCGATCGGTGTCTCAAGCCACTCGCCGAGCTCGCCCCCGACTTGGGCGATCCCTGGGTCCAGGGTCAGGCCCGGTTGCCGGTAGATGTCGATCCGTCCGTCCGCTCGCCGCCTGACCAGGACGGCCATCCCTTGGCCATGGGCCGGGTCGTCGAATACCTGCAGCTCCAGCCCCTGGTAGTCCGGGTCATTCTCGATCTCGAAGTTCAGCATCCGGTCGACAGTCCATACCTGCAGGTCGAACGGGCACAGCAGCCACCGGTTCGCGGTCGCCTTGGTAGACCCTTCAGCCATGATCGATTCGGCGCTGGTGACGGCCACCGCCAACCACCTCCCAACTCAGCTCAATGCCAGGCTCGCGCTACCAGGAGCGAAAGAGCAGGGTCGACAGTCCCCACTCCGGCAGGACCTCCGCTAGCGGACGCCCCGGGAGTCGCGGCCCTCATAGGGCCGAGGACCCGATCGTCACGGGCCAGTTGGCCGTGTCGCTGCGCTCGGCTGTGGTGGAAGCTGAGATCGCCGAGGTACGCCCCGTCGAAAGGAACCGAGCACCATGCGGACCCGACTGACGATCATGGCCATCGTCCTCGCTGCGGCGATGGGGGCCGTTGGAGTCATCGCCTTGCTGGTTCTCGCGCTTGGCTGGCTGGGCCTGGTCACCGGGGCCTTGGGAACAGCCGCCGCCCTGGGGACCTATCGGCTCTGGGTCCAGCCCTGGCAGCATCGCTGGGGCGCCAGCGACGAGGAAGTCCACCGCCCCATGCCCGGTGATGCACTCATCCCCGGCGCCGCAAGCACGACCCGCGCGATCACCATCGCCGCCCCAGCCGAGCAGGTCTGGCCGTGGCTAGTGCAGCTCGGCTACGGCCGCGGCGGCTGGTACAGCTACGACTGGATCGACAACGACGGCCGTCCCAGCGCCGACCACATCCTCCCCCAGCTGCAACAGCTGCAGGTCGGTGACCAGATCCCGATGCTCCCTGAGATGGGACCGCGGATCCGCGAGATCCAGCCCAACCGCTACTTCGTCGCCGGCGACCAAGACGGCCCCACCTGGAGCCTGGCCCTGTATCCGACGCCGGACGGCTGCCGGCTGGTGAGCCGATGGCGGGCGCACTGGCACATCACCCTGGCCAACGCGTTCTGGATTCTGATCAGCGACCCAGGCCCGTTCATCATGGAGCGCAAGATGCTCAAGGGCATCAAGGCCCGGGCCGAGCAAGCCGTCCGCGCCGGGATGCCGCCCGCCGCGCCCCTCTCGCCTGGAAGAGCAGCCTCAACCTGACCCAGTGAGGCGACCCCTGATACCTGTTCTACCTGGCGCCACGGCCGGCTCCGCGGAATCCCCGTCCCCGGCAGAGCGCCGCTGCGACCCATCAATCCGACAGCCCGCCGTGTACGCCCTCGGCGATGACCGGCCGCGGTAGATCATGGCCGTAGACCGGAGCATCGCTACCAGGAGCAATGAGCCGGAAGCGGGATCGTCGCCGCTGCTTGCACCAAACGTCAAGGACGATCCTTGTCTCTGGCATGTCGTCCACGGAGGCCAATGGTCCCGTGGGACCGGGGCCGTTCGGCCCATGGCGGCGGACGACGGCGCCGCCACACTCTTGCCAAGACAACAGGCCAACAAGGAGGCATCTCATGGCCATTCGAGAGTCGGGGCGCCTGGACGGTTCGACGCCCGCGCTGCGGACCGAGTCCTCCCCAGAGCGGATCATCACTACGGGTGCGGCCAAGTTCCTCGCGGTCTTCCGCGTGGTCCTCGGCTTCGAGTTCCTGTGGGCGTTCCTGGACAAGACCTTCGGGCTCGGCTACGCCACCCCCTCGGCCAGGGCCTGGATCAACGGCGGCTCACCCACCAAGGGCTTCCTCAGCAACGTCGCCGTCGGCCCCTTCGAGTCGACCTTCCACACCATCGCCGGCGCCGCCTGGGCCGACTGGCTGTTCATGGCGGGCCTGCTCGGCATCGGCATCGCCCTCATCCTCGGGATCGGCCTCCGGATCGCCGCCGTCAGCGGCACCCTGATGATGCTGGGAATGTGGGCCGCGGAGTGGCCATTGGCCAAGCTCACCTCGGCCGGCGAGCCCAGCATGTCGACCAACCCGATCGTCGACTACCACATCATCTACGCCCTGGCCATGATCGCCCTGGCCGCGATCTACGCCGGCCACACCTGGGGCCTCGGCAAGCTGTGGGCCAAGCTCCCCTTCGTCCACCGCAACCGCTGGCTCATCTGACCACACCCCTCGGAGTCCGTGGCCACCAGCACCACCGTGTTGGTGGCCACCGGCATGTCTGCGCAGCGGGCGTCAGCCACAACGGCTCTCACCCGGCTGGAGGACAGGGCTTAGCTACAGTCCGGTCGTGCCCACCAACTGACCGATCAGCGCCGTCAGGCCCATCGCTAACCCTCCTCCAAGAGTCACTCGCAGCGCCGCCCGCGCGGGCGGTGCACCGCCAAGCCGGGCACCAACCGTCCCCAGCAGGGCCAGCAACATCAGCGCGGCCAGCGCGGTCAGCGGGATGCGGACCCCGATCGGGGCGAGCACGATCAGCGCCAGCGGCAGCGCCGCCCCGACCGCGAAACTCACCGCCGAGACCACCGCCGCCTGCAGCGGCCGCGCCATCCCGCCCGGCTGCAGGCCCAGCTCGTCGCGGACATGGCTGCCCAGCGGGTCAACTTCCATCAGCCGTTGGGCGACCGTGGCGGCGAGCGCCCGGTCCAGCCCCCGCTGGACGTAGATCTCGGTCAGCTCGGCCTGCTCGAACGCTGGGTCGGCGGCCAGCTCCAGCCGCTCCTGGCTAATGTCGGCCTGCTCGGCGTCACGTTGGGAGCTGACCGACACGTATTCCCCTGCCGCCATGGAGGTCGCGCCGGCGACCAGCCCGGCCACCCCAGCCAGTAGCACTGTGTCGCGCGATGTGGCGGCCGCCGCTACCCCGATGACCAGACTGGCCGTGGACACGATGCCGTCGTCGGCGCCGAGCACCGCAGCCCGCAACCAGCCGGCTCGACCGCTGCGATGTAACTCCCGATCCATCAGACTGCTCCCTCCTTCTGCCTCACCACGTCGGGTCTGGGATATCCAGTCCGGGCCCGCCGGCCGCATGGAAGCTGAACAGTGAAGGACTGTTCTGCCAAGACACACGTTGACAGCACGGTTGGCGCAGCAGAGAGGAGCACACTGCCCTCGCAGTGTTCGTCCCGATCGAGGACCGGAGACACGGCGTGACCTAGGATGGCCAGGGTCGGCACCTTTCCTACCGACGCCCGGCGACTCACGCACTAACAACTTCGGTGGGCAGCTTGACCTGTGCCGTCCGATTCTCCATCGGATGGGCCTTGATCATCCCAATGATCATCCAGACGATCTTTCTGGATCCCTCTAGGCTACCGAACGCGGCTACTCCAGGTAGTCGCGGACTACAAGCGCCAGGTCGCTCAGGTCGCAGGCGACTACCTGGAGTAGGCCCACGACCATGAGCGCGACGGCGATCCATACCAAGAGCGTCAAACAGCTCCGGTGTTACTTCCAGTGGGCGCCTGGGTAGCGGGTCACTTCAGGGTTCGGGACCGGTAGGTGGCGACGGCCAGAGGCACCGCCGTCAACACCGTCACCAACCCCAGGATGACCGCGCCCAGCCTGGTCAGCACCAGGCTTTGGGCGATGTCTTGGCCCACGGCCAGCGTGGCCCCAGCCTTCGTGGCCCTAGCGGCCGATACCCGGTACGGGCCGGCGGTCGTGGCCTGGAATGTGGCCACCGCCCGGCCGGCTCGCCCAGGCTCGAGGTCGTAGCGGGCGCTGGACCGGTAGGTGGCCACCGGCACGGCCCCGCCGGGCCCGGTCACCGACAGCCCAAGCTGCTGCCAAGTCGGGGCGTCACTGGGGTTAGAGACGGTGACGATGGTCCTGGTCGCCGGGTCCCACCGGGTGGCCGCGATCCGGCCGTTGGCCGCCAAGTCGGCGGAGCGGGCCACCTCGCCCGCGCTCTCGTGGTACACGACCATGGTGCCGGGATCGGTCACCAGCACGGTGGTCGCGCCAGGGATGGCCAGGCGGGCGAAGCCGTCGACCCGATCCCCGGTGGTGTGGATGCCCACCGCGCCCCAGAGGAAGGCGGCGGTCAGCCCGAGCACGGCCACCACGGCCGCGGTCCAGTACCCGGCGGTGGACGGCCGCGTCCTGGCTCGGAGCGGCGGAATGGGTGGGAGTGTCGATGGTGGTCGGAGTTCTGTCATCGAGGCGGTCATGTCATTCGCCTCCTTCACCTCTCCACTCACTCTCCCCCAAAACCTGGCCCACCGTCAGGAGCCAGAGGACCCGCGCGTAGCTGGCCGTTTGGCCATGTCCGGCCCCGTCGAATCGGCGCACGCTCAAGGCTCGTCCGGGGGCAGCCAGCGAGGGCTGCTTGCCGGGTGAGGGTGCTGGGTCGGGCGGACAGCTCGGGCGGCGCCTGAGAGGAAGGAGTGACCATGGGCGGCTGGGCCGTCGTTGAGGCGCTGGGGGTCGGGATCGCGGTCCTGCTCCTAGCCTGGACCTTGCTGCTATATGTGCCCTTCCGGTGGCGGCCGGTCGGGCTCTACCTGTGGTTTGAGAAGATCACTGCCGGCGCGTTCACCCCGTTCATCGCGGCCGCCGGGCTGCTGCTCGCTCTGGTGGGGGCGCTGGTTGGCTCGTGGTGGCTGGCCGCGCCGGCCGGCCTCGCCGCCGTGGGGGCGGCCATCGTGATCCTGCGGCTGGGCCGGGTGCGTGGCGACCTGGCTCGCGCCCTCGGCCCCGACTGGGCCGAGCGGATCCCCAGCCAGCGTCGGGTGAGGATGGTGGGCCGCTGGTGGCGCGGACGGCTGCCGACCACCCCGGAGCCGCGTCTACGCCAGGACGTCGTCTTCGCGACGGTGCCGGGCAGTGGCGGCAAGCTGCTGTGTGACGTGTGGCAGCCTCCAGCTGCGGTCCCTTCGTCGGGGCTGGCGCTGGTCTACCTCCACGGCGGTGCCTGGTGCGCCTTGGACAAGGATGCCGGGACCCGGCCGCTGTTCCGCCACCTGGCCGCCCAGGGTCATGTGATCGTGGATGTCGCCTACCGGTTATTTCCCGAGACCGACCTGCCCGGGATGGTCGCCGACGCCAAGCGGGCACTGGCCTGGCTCAAGCACCACGGCGCCGAGCTGGGCGTCGAGCCCGACCGGATCGTGCTGGCCGGGGGGTCGGCCGGTGGCCACCTGGCGCTGCTGGCCGCCTATGCGCCCGACGACCCGGCCCTGACCCCGGCCGAGCTGGCCGGATCCGACCCGCGGGTCTGTGGGGTGGTCTCGCTGTACGGGCAGGCCGACCTGGCCGCCCACTACGACCACACCGGCCAGCACAAGAGCTGCCGGCCCGACGACCCACAACCCGACTGGGAGGCCCCCCCGCCACCGTGGATGGTGCGCCTGTTCGGCCCGGACGCCGGCCGACTGAAGCTGCACCTGGTACCGGCCGGCCGGCTGGATTGGCTGGTCGGCGGGACCCCCAGCCAGCTGCCCGACCGCTACGCCCAGCTGTCACCCCTCCACCGCGTCCACCCCGGCTGCCCACCCACGCTGCTGGTCCACGGCCAACACGATGAGATGGCACCGGTCGCGGCCATGCGGCAGCTACACCAGCGGCTGGAGCAGGCGGACGTGCCCGTGACCGGCATGTACCTACCCCACACCGATCACGCCTTCGACCTGCTAGCCACCGCCTGGTCACCACCGGCCCGCTCGGCCATCCACGTCTTGGAGCGCTTCCTGGCCGCTCTCGCCGCCACCGACCAACCAACAGAAGCCCAGTCCGCAAAACACGCGCACGCCCCATGAGCCACCAGCAGGCCGGTGGCGAGCCACACGGCCGCCCGAGCAGCAACGGCAGAGACCAAGGCTGGAAGGGACCGACCTGTGATGAGGGTCCCTGGTAACAGCGGCAAGCAAGCACAGCGCCACCGAGGAGATCGCCGAGCGGATCGGTGCCGTGCTCCCGGCACATGGCGTCGAGCTCGACGTCAAGCAGCTGGAGGACGTCAGCGGGCTGAGCGGCTACGCCGCGTTCGTGCTCGGCAGCGGCATCTACCTGGGCAAGTGGCCCAAGCAGGCGCGCCGCTTCCTCGACGCCCACGCGGCCGAACTCGCCCAGCGCCCGACCTGGCTGTTCGCCAGCGGCTCGATCATGGGCGATCCACCGGTGGGCGACGACCCCAACGCCACGGGGCCAGGCTGGTCGAGCGGCTGGTCGAGACGACGCACACGCGCGAGCTCAAGTTATTTGCCGGGAAGCTGGACATGAGCAAGCTCGCCACCTACATGCCCACCGGACTGCCATTCTCGATCATCGTGCGGCACGGCCAGGTGGTGAAGATCGCCGAGATCTTCGTGCCCTAGAAATCCTCGTCGGCGGTGCCGTGGCGGCGCCGGCAGCCGCAGCCCAGCCACCACCGCCACTCCCAGCATCGTCGATCGAAATTCTGACCTGCCGCTGCGATGACCGTCACAGCCGGACTCCAGCAGCATCCGGAGCCCACTAGGGGATGACCATCATGCGTCCCATCCGCACCATCGCCACCGCCCTGCTGGTCGCCAGCCTGGCCGCCGCCGGCTGCGGCACCAGCCAGCCCGACCAGCCC
>DATENJ010000495.1:0-2805 GCA_035275125.1 Actinomycetes bacterium
GCCCGGTCGGCCAGGCAGGCCATGGGGTGCCGGTCAGCTGCGGGGCTCGGCCTGGAGGAGCTTCACCGGCAGCTCACGGCCGGTCGGGGTGACGTAGCTGAACTCGTCGCCGACCTTGCGGCCCGACAGCGCCTGGCCGAGGACCGACTGGACGCTGAGCACGTCCATGCCTTCGATGGCCTCCTCGCGGCTGCCGAGGAAGTAGGTCTCCTCCTCGCCGGCGATCTCCAGCACCACCACCGTGCCCGGCCCGGCCACCCCGCTGGTCGCGGCCACCTCGCCGACCACGGCCGAGCCGAGCAGCGTCTCCAGCTGGCGGATGCGGGCCTCCATCATCCCCTGCTCGTTCTTGGCCGCGTCGTAGTCGGCGTTCTCGCGGATGTCGCCGTGCTCGCGGGCCGTGCCGATGGCCGCCGAGACGCGCTCGCGCCCTTCGGTCTTGAGCTCGTTGAGCTCGCTCGACAGCCGCTCGTAGGCCTCGGGAGTGAGGTAGGTGATGCCGCGTTCACTGGTTGGCTGAGACATAGTTGATGGAACCTCCTTGGCCCTACGAGTTGCCGGCCCTACAGGTTGCCGCGGAGCGCCTGCTCGCGCTCCAGGGCCACGAACAACGCCTTGAAGTTGCCCTCGCCGAATCCGCGGGCTCCGTGCCGTTCGATCAGCTCGAAGAACACTGTCGGCCGATCCTGGGCCATCCTGGAGAAGATCTGCAGCAGATAGCCCTCGTCGTCACGGTCGGCGAGCACGCCGAGCTCCTCCAGGCTGGCCAGGTCGAGGTCGACATCACGGAAGCGGTCGGCCAGCTCGGCGTAGTAGGTGTCGGGCACCCGCATGAACTCGATGCCCCGTTCCCGCAGGGCGCGCACGCTGGCCACGATGTCGCCGGTCTGGATGGCGATGTGCTGGACGCCCGGCCCACCGTAGAAGTCCAGGTACTCGTCGATCTGGGAGCGCTTCTTGCCCTCGGCCGGCTCGTTGATCGGGAACTTGATGCGGCCCTCGCCGTCCCAGACCACCTTGGACATCAGCGCCGAGTACTCGGTCGAGATGGCCTCGTCGCTGAAGTGGACCAGCTCGGTGAAGCCCATCACCCGCTCGTAGAACTCGACCCACTGGTTCATCCGGCCCAGCTCGACGTTGCCGACCACGTGGTCGATGGCCTCCAGCCCGGCCGGCGGCAGCGGGTCGGGCACCGAGGCCCAGGAGACGAACCCGGGCAGGAACGGGCCGCTGTAGCCCGAGCGGTCGACCAGCGAGTGGACCGTCTCGCCGTAGGTGGCGATGGCCGCCCGGCGGACGATGCCGTGCTCGTCCTTGTCGTCGGCCGGTTCGGCGACGCCGGTGGCGCCGCGCTCGACGGCGGCCTCGTAGGCGACGACGGCGTCGGGCACGGCCAGGGCGATGTCGTGGACCCCGTCGCCGTGGCGGGCCACGTGGTCGGCGATCTCGGTCCCGGGCCGAAGGGAGCTGGTCAGCACCAGCCGGATCGACCCCTGCCCGAGCACCCAGGAGGCGCGGTCACGCAGGCCGGTCTCAGGGCCGGCGTAGGCGACCGGGTCGTAGCCGAACCCGGTCCGGTAGTAATGGGCCGCCTGCTTGGCGTTGCCAACCCACAGCTCGACGTGGTCGATGCCGAGCAGGGCGAGGGGGTCCTGTGGTGTCGTCGCGGTCAATGCTCCACCTCCCGCGAGATGGCGAACGCAGCCCAGAATGCGCAAAAGGGCGGGACCAGGTGCCCGCACCGGCGCCCAATCTACCGGCTGGAGGCCGCGTACGCTACCGGGTTCGGGCTCGGGGCGATCGGGGTCAGGGGCAGGCGGAGCTCGAAGCGGGCGCCGTGGCCGCCGAGCGGGGGATCGCAGACGACCAGCTCCCCGTCCTGGGCGTTGGCCAGCTGGCGGGCGATGTAGAGCCCGAGGCCGACCCCGCCGGCCCGCCGGGTGGCGCCCGAGTCGAGCTGGGTGAAGCGGTCGAAGATGCGCTCGCGGTCGGCCGCCGGGACCCCGGGGCCGGTGTCCTCGACGGCCAGCACGGCCAGCGGCCCGTACCGGGTCGCCTCGAGGCGGACCGGGCCGTTGTCGGGCGAGTACTTGGCCGCGTTGTCGAGCAGGTTGCCGAGCACCTGGAGCACGGCCTCGGGAGCCGCCCGGACAACCAGGACCTCCCGGGAGACCAGCACCAGCTCCCGCCCCGGGTGCGCGACCCGGGCCGCGGCCAGGGCGTCGCGGGCCAGGGCGGCCGCGTCGACCAGCGGGTGCTCGGCCGGCTCGCGGCCGGTCTGCTCGAACCGGGCCGCCAGCAGCAGCTGCTCGATCAGCTCCTTGAGCCGGGTCCCCTGGCGGATGGCCATGTCGACGAACTCGCGCCGCTCGGCCGGCTCGAGGGCGGCCCCCCGGCGGCTGAGGGTCCCCAGCGTGCCGAGGATCACCGTGAGCGGTGTCTTCAGCTCGTGGGAGACGGTGGCCAGCAGGTCCCGCTTGAGCCGGTCGCTCTCCTGGAGCTGGCGGATGAGGGCCTGCTCGCCCTCGACCAGACGGGCCTGCTCGGCCGCGGACGCCTGGGCCTGCTCGGCCTCGGCCTCGGCCCTGGCCCGCCCCCGGTCGGCCCGGATGGCGCCCCGGCAGGCCAGGTAGACGGCCGCGGTGGGCAAGCCGAGGATCGGGACCAGGCCGAGGCTGGTCTCGGCGATCACCGTGACCACCGGCGCCATCCCCAGCAGCATGGCCGACACCCAGGCCCGCACGCCCACCCCCTGGCGGACCCGGCCCAGCGCCGGGGTGCCCCCGGCCAGCACCAGCACCATCT
>DATENJ010000496.1:0-4293 GCA_035275125.1 Actinomycetes bacterium
TGTTCGGCGACGGGGCGGCGGCCGCGCTGGTCGGCCCGGGCGGCGACGGCCCAGCCTTCGTCGGCTCGGCCACCGTCACCGTGCCCCGCAGCGAGGAGCGGATGGGCTGGCTGGTCGAGGACGACGGCTTCCACATGTGGCTCTCGCCCCGGGTCCCGGCCCTGGTCGAGCGTGCGGTCGGCCGGCTGGTGGAGGACCTCCTCGGCCCGCACGGCCTGGCCACCGCCGACGTCGCCCACTGGGCCGTCCACCCGGGCGGCCCCGAGATCATCGACCGGGTGCAGCGGCGCTTCGGGCTCAGCGACGCCCAGGTCACCCGCTCCCGCGAGGTGCTGGCCGACGGCGGCAACCGCTCCTCGGCCACCGTCCTGTTCATCCTCGAGCAGCTGCTGGCCGGCGGCGAGGTCGAGCCCGGCCAGTGGATCGTCGTCCTCGCCTTCGGGACCGGGCTGACCCTCGAGGCCCTGCTCCTCCAGGCCTGACCTCCGACCCCCAGGAGCCTCATTGCGCATCGTCCGCTACAGCCACCAGGGCGACGTCGGCTTCGGCATCCACGAGGACGAGACCGTTGCCGCGATCGGCCCCCACCCGTTCGGCGCCTTCGAGTACAGCGGCCAGCGGGTCCCCGCCGCCGAGGTCCGGCTGCTGGCCCCGGTGCTGCCGAGCAAGGTGGTCGCCGTCGGCCGCAACTACGCCGAGCACGCCCGCGAGCTCGGCAACGAGGTCCCGCCCGAACCGGTGCTGTTCCTCAAGCCGTCGACCTCGGTGATCGGCCCCGGCGACCCGATCCTCCGCCCGGAAGGGGTTGGGCGGGTCGACTTCGAGGGCGAGCTGGCCGTGGTCGTGGGCAAGCTGGTCCGCCGCCTCTCCCCGGCCGACGCCATCCAGGCGGTGCTCGGCTTCACCTGCGCCAACGACGTCACCGCGCGCGACCTGCAGCGCGCCGACGGGCAGTGGACGCGGGCCAAGGGCTTCGACACCTTCTGCCCCATCGGCCCCTGGATCGAGACCGACCTGGACTCGAGCGACCTGGCCCTGCACACCGTGGTCAACGGCGAGGTCCGCCAGCAGGCCCGCACCTCCCAGCTGGAGCACGGCGTGGCCGACCTGCTGGCCTTCGTGAGCCGGGTGATGACCCTGCTCCCGGGCGACGTGCTCCTCACCGGCACCCCGGCCGGCGTCGGCCCCCTCGAAGCCGGCGACCGGGTCGAGGTCGAGGTCGAGGGCATCGGTGTCCTGGCCAACGAGGTCGTGCCCGAGCCGTCCCGCTGAGCGGTCCGGGGGGCACGAGCCCCCCGGACCTTGTCGTCAGCCCGCTTTGGCGATCGCCCGGCGGTAGACCGTCTCGTAGCCGTCGACCATGTCCGGCACGTCGAAGCAGTCGAACACGTGCTGGCGGCAGGCCTTGGCGTCGAGGGCGTCGACCCGCTGGATGGCCGCGGGCAGCTCCTCGGGCCGGTCGCAGATGTAGCCGGTCAGGCCGTCGACCACCAGCTCGGGCACCGAGCCGGCGCGCAGCGCGACCACCGGGGTGCCGCAGGCCATGGCCTCGACCATCACGATCCCGAACGGCTCGTCCCACTGGATGGGGAAGACGAGCGCGCTCGCCCGAGCCAGCAGCTTCTTCTTCTCCTCGGTGGTGGCGTGGCCGTACCACTCGGCGTCGGGGCCGAGCAGGGGCCGCACCCGCTGGTCGAAGTAGGCGTGCTCGGGCGGCTCGTTGCACTTGGCGGCGATCACGATCCGCCGCCCGGCCGCCCTGGCCGCCTTGATGGCCAGGTCCGGCCCCTTCTCGGGGCTGATCCGGCCGAGGAACAGCACGAAGTCGTCCTTCTCGGTCTCGAACGGGTACTCGTCGACCGGGATGGCGTTGTACACCGTCCCCGCCCACGGAAGGTGGGGACCCTTGGCCCGCTGGGCCTCGGAGATGGCCACCATCGGGTGGTGGCGGCTGAGCAGCCGGTAGCACTCGCCCAGCTCGCCGGTGACCGGCCCGTGGGCGGTCAGCACCGTGGGGGTGCGGCGGGCTCGTGCCGTGAGGGGGCCGCCCATCGAGTGGTCGTGGACCACGTCGACGTCCAGCTCCCGGAGGTGCTCGTCGGCCTGGAGGGCATGGACGATCTCGGGGAACGGCGTGCCCATGCGGGCGACCGGCGGCTCCTCGTAGGTCTGCAGGAACCTGACCGCGCTGGTCCGGCAGTCGCCGGCGCCGATCAGCGTGACCTGGTGGCCGCGGGCGACGAGCCCCTCGACCAGCCAGTGGACCATGGCTTCGATGCCGCCATAGCCGTCCGGCGGGATCGGGAACCACGGTGGCGCGACCACAGCGACGCGCAGGTGTTTTGATGCATCCTCGGATGCGGGCACACTGGCCTCCTCACCGTTGGGGGTACGGCGGTGCCAAGGGCGGAGCGGTGGAACTGGGGGGCTCCTACCTTACCGCGAAGCACCGCCTCCAAACGAACTCGCGTAGCATTCGTCGCATGAGCGAGCGCGTTCGGACCCGGTTTGCCCCTTCGCCAACCGGCTTCCTGCATGTCGGCACTGCGCGGACCGCCCTTTACTCGTACCTTTTCGCCCGACGCCACGGCGGCCAGTTCGTCCTGCGGATCGAGGACACCGACGCCGGGCGCAACGTCGCCGACAGCGCCGCCGGGATCGTCGACGGGCTGCGCTGGCTCGGCCTCGACTGGGACGAGGGCTACCTCAAGGGCGGCCCCCACGGGCCGTACGTGCAGACCGAGCGCCTCGACCGCTACCACACCGCGGTCAACGCCCTTGTCGCCCACGGCGACGCCTACCTGTGCTACTGCACCCCCGAAGAGCTGGAGCAGCGCCGCAAGGCGGCCGAGGCCCATGGCCTCCCGCCGGGCTACGACGGCCACTGCCGCCACCTGCGCCCCGACCAGGTGCGGGCGTACGAGGCCGAGGGGCGCAGGCCGGCGGTACGGTTCCGGCTCCCCGACGATGGCGAGACGGTGGTCGAGGACCTCATCCGGGGCCGGGTCGCCTTCGACAACGCCACCCTGACCGACTTCGTCATCCTGCGCGGCAACGGCGTCCCCACCTACCACCTGTCGGCGGTGTACGACGACGTCGACATGGCCGTCACCCACGTCATCCGGGGCGAGGACCTGTTCCCGTCAACGGCCCGGCACGTGCACCTGTTCCGGGCCCTCGGGCGCCCAACACCCCCGGCCTTCGCCCACCTGCCCCTGATCGTCGGGGCCGACCGGCGCAAGCTGTCCAAGCGCCGGGACAAGACGTCGGTGCAGCAGTTCCGCGAGGAGGGCTACCTGCCCGAGGCGATGGTCAACTACCTGGCCCTGCTCGGCTGGTCGCTGGACGACCACACCGAGCTGTTCACCCTGGCCGACCTGGAACGGGTGTTCTCGCTGGAGCGGGTCTCGCGCAACCCGGCCGCCTTCGACACCAAGAAGCTCGACGCCCTCAACGGCCACTACCTGCGGCAGCTCACCGCGGATGACTTCGCCGACCGGGCGTGGCCGTTCGTCGAGGCGGCCGGCGTCCCCAACGTCGACCCGGCACTGCTGGCCGAGGCCGCCCCACTGGTCCAGGAGCGGGTCAACCACCTCACCGAGGTCCCCGGCATGGTCGGGTTCCTGTTCACCAACGAGGTCGAGCTCGACCCGGCGGCCGCGGCCAAGGTCCTGACCGACGACGCCCGAGCCTTCCTGACCGAGGCGACCGAGCGCCTCGAGAAGGTCGAGCCGTGGACGGCCGCCGACATCGAGGCGACTCTCCGCGGCCTCCAGGAGCAGCACGGCCTCAAGCCCAAGACGGCCTTCCAGCCGGTCCGCCTGGCCATCACCGGCCGCCTGGTCAGCCCACCGTTGTTCGAGTCGATGGAGCTGCTCGGCAGGACCCGCTCGCTCGAACGCCTGGAGCTGGCCGCCGCCGCGCGGTTGAGGGATCCGCCCACCGGCCGCTAAGATGCCCGAGCCCGTGGGTCACGGCCCACGTTCCCTGGGGTGTGGGGTAATTGGCAGCCCGACGGGTTCTGGCCCCGTTAGTCTAGGTTCGAGTCCTGGCACCCCAGCGCAGCAAGCAACAAGGCCCCGTCGTCTAGTGGCCTAGGACGCCGCCCTCTCAAGGCGGTAGCGCCGGTTCGAATCCGGTCGGGGCTACAACGAGGACCAGCAGAACACGGCCGTTGACCAGCAGGAACCAGGGTCAGCGGCCGTGTTGTATGTCCGGCGGTGTACGGTCAGGTCCGGCTGTGGGCGAGTATCTGTGTCCAACGCGTGTCCACGTTTCGGTCGCTGTCGGCGT
>DATENJ010000497.1:0-10498 GCA_035275125.1 Actinomycetes bacterium
GGCAGCGGTGCCGGGACGTTCTACTTCCAGGACACCACCTGCGCCGCGCCGAGCGCGACCGCGGCCTCGGTGACCGCGGCCCGCTGGACGGCCTAGCCGGCCCAGCGCCTGTGGACCGCTGCCGGCCTTCGGGGGCCGGCAGCGGTACGCTTCGGAGCCCATGAGCCCACTCACCGTCGCCACCCTGGCCGGGCTGCTGGGGCTGGCCTTCGGCTCGTTCGCCAACGTGGTCATCCACCGGGTGCCACGGGGCGAGTCGATCGTCCGGCCGGCCTCGCGCTGCCCGTCCTGTGGCGAGCCCGTGGCCTGGCGGGACAACCTGCCCGTGGTCGGCTGGCTGCTGCTGGCCGGCCGCTGCCGGCACTGCCAGGCGCCCATCGCCGTCAGCTACCCGCTGGTCGAGCTGGGCATGGGGCTGCTGTGGTTCCTGGTCGCCCTGCGGCTGGCCACGGCCGGGCTCGGCTGGGCCATCCCCGCCTACCTGGTCCTGGCGTTCCTCTGCGTGGTCCTGGCCGTGATCGACGCCAGGACCCGCCTGCTGCCCAACCGGATCACCTACCCGGCCTTCCCGATCATGCTCGGCCTGCTGCTGCTGGCCAGTGTCGGCCTCGGCGACCTGGGCCGGCTGGGCAGGGGGCTGCTCGCCGCCCTGGCCGTCGGCGCCTTCTTCCTGCTGCTGGCGCTGATCTCGCCAAGGGGCATGGGCCTCGGCGACGTCAAGCTGGCCCCGACCCTCGGCCTGGCCCTCGGCTGGCTGTCGTGGGGCGCGGTCGCCTTCGGGGTCTTCGCCGGCTTCCTGCTCGGCGGCGTGGCCGGCCTGGCCGCCATCGGCCTGCTCGGCCTGACCCGCAAGTCGCTGCTGCCGTTCGGTCCCTGGCTGGTCACCGGCGCCCTGCTCGGCGTCCTGGCCGGCGCGGACGTGGCCGCCTGGTACGCGCGCAGCCTGATCGGCTCCTGACCCCAGGCCCAGCAACCTTCTCAAGGTCGTAGTTGGGCGGGTCGATCACTTTCACGGCCGCCACCGGTGGCCCCGGGCCCTAGCGCCCGACCCGAACGCACAGCAGGGGAGACTGCAACGTGGCCCGAAAGGTCGTCGGACTCGACATCGGCACCACCGCGGTTCGCGCGGCCGAGGTGTCGGTCCGCCGCGGCCAGGTCGTGCTCGAGCGGATCGGGCAGGCCGGTCTGCCCGGCGGCGCGGTCGTCGACGGTGAGGTCCATGACCCCGCCGCCGTGGCGATCGCGATCAAGGACCTGTGGCGGCGGACCAGGATCAGCAGCCGGCGGGTGATCATCGGGGTCGCCAACCAGCGGGTGGTCGTCCGCCTGGTCGACCTGCCCTGGATGGAGCCCGGCGAGCTGCGCAGCTCGCTCGGCTTCCAGGCCGGCGACTACCTGCCCATCCCGGTCGACCAGACCGAGCTCGACTACGCCGTGATCGGCGAGCACGAGGCCTCCGGCGGCCAGCGACTGCTGCGGGTGCTGCTGGTCGCCGCCCAGAAGGAGATGCTCGCCGGCCACCTGGAGGCGGTGCGGGAGGCCGGGCTCACGCCCGAGGGCATCGATCTCAACCCGATCGCGCTGCTGCGCTCGCTCGGCCCGGTGGCCGGGTTCGAGGAGGGCGCCGAGGCGCTCGTCGACGTCGGCGCGCGGGTCACCAACATGGTCGTCCACGACAACGGGGTGCTGCGCTTCGTGCGGATCCTGCTGATGGGCGGCGAGGACGTCACCTCGACCCTGGAGCGGGTCCTCGAGGTCGACCGCGACACCGCCGAGCGGACCAAGCTGACCGCCTCGGCCGGCAGCGAGGTCGAGCCCGAGGCCGGCGACCTGGTCGCCCAGCGCCTGGAGGTGTTCGTGGAGGAGGTCAGAGGCTCCCTCGACTTCTACCGGTCCCAGCAGGACGCGACCCCACTGGGCCGCGTGGTGGTGTCGGGCGGCGGCTCGCTGCTCGGGCCGCTGGTCGAGCGGCTCCAGGCCGTGACCGGCGTGCCCGTCGAGCGCGGCCGCACCCTTGCCGGTGTCCGCGTCGGCCGCCTCGGCCTCGACGCCGAGGCCCTGGCCGAGCTGGAGCCGACCATCGCCGTGCCGGTCGGCCTGGCCATGCGGGCGGTGGCCTAGATGGCGTGGGGAACCCCGTGGGCACAGCGGCAGGGCCCACCCCGGATCGACCTGCTGCCCCGCAAGCTGGTCGAGCAGCGGCTGGTCCGGCGCCAGCGGACCGGCATCGGCGCCGGCTTCCTGGTCCTGCTGGCCGCGCTCGGCGTCTGGTACGTGCTGGAGACCCAGCAGCTGAGCGACGCCCAGGCCGCGGCCGACCAGGAGCGGGCGACGGCCACCGGCCTTCGCGCCCAGCGGGCCCAGCTCCAGCCTCTGGCCGACCTCGAGTCGCAGATCGACGCGGCCGACCAGCTGCGGGCCACCGTGTACCGCAACGAGATCCGGTTCTCGGGCGTCATGCGCGACATCTCCGCGATCGTGCCCGACGACGTCTGGCTGACCACGATGGCCGTCGCCTTCAAGGACACGGCGAACGCGTCGGCACCCGGGACGGCGCCCACGGCGCCGTCCGGGGCCGGGGCCGCCGCGATCACGCCGGGCAGTCCCGGCGCCGGGTCGCCGGTCGCCTCGATCACCTTCGCCGGTGCCGGTCTCGAGCATGTCGACGTCGGCGGGTTCCTGCGGGCACTGGCCCGCGGGCCCAAGAAGGGTGGACAGCAGGTGTACACGAACCCCTACTTCACCACCTCCCAGAAGGGCGACGATGAGGGGCAGACGACGGTGTCGTTCACGGCCACCGTCGACCTCTCCAGCGCCGCCTACTCCGGGCGCTACCAGCCGGCGGGGACGGTGACCCCGTGACCCGCCGCAACGAGCTGGTCCTGGCCGGCGTCGGCGCCCTGCTGGTGCTGGTGGCCGCGACCCTGCTGCTGGTCCGGCCGACCCGGCAGGCGACCGCCGACGCCAACACCGAGCGCGAGACCGCGGTCAGCGAGAGCCAGGCCCTGCGCGACCAGATCAAGGCACTGGAGGCGCTGAAGCCCAACGAGGCCGAGCTCAGGGTCAAGGCCAACCTGGCCAAGGCCGAGTTCCCGGCCACCCCGTCCCTGCCGGCCCTGGTCGACGCCCTCCAGGACGCCGCCAGCCTGTCCGGCGTCGACCTGGGGACGGTGGCCCCGACCACACCCCAGACCTCGAAGACCAGCCCGCTGCTGGCCGAGATCACCACAACGGTCAACGTCAGTGGCGGCTACTTCGAGATCCAGGACTTCCTGGTCCGGCTCGAGAACCTGGTCAAGGGGACCGACCCCGGCCGCATCGACCCCCGGTCGGTGCTGATCGACTCGATCAACCTGGCCAGCGGCTCGGAGGGCGCCACCGGCGACTCGGCGGCGGCCACCGTGGACCCATCGACCTCCGCGGACGAGCTCACCGGAAACATCGTCCTGACCGTGTTCCAGTTGGCGCAGCCCAGCGGCACGCCGAGCACGCCGGCGGCGCCGGCGGCCACGGCCAGCCAGGGCGCGCAGGTGAGGTGACGCAACCCATGGCGACCCAACCCCAGGTGACGGCCGGCGGCCCCCGGCAGCTGCTGCTGGTGGCCGCGCTGGTCGCGGTGCTCCTGCTGATCGTGGGGCTGCTGGTGGTCCGGCCCATGCTCGGCGGGACCGAGGCGACCCGGACGGCCCCGCCGCCGGTCACCGCCGGCGCCGCCCCGACCACGACCACGCCCCAGCTGATCAACCCGTCGACGTCGGTGACACCGTCGGAGACCGCGGCGGCCTCGGGCAAGGACCCGTTCCGTCCGCTCGTCTCGACGGGTACGGCGGCGGCGGCGACCGAGTCCGGCGTGACCGCCAGCGGCGCGGCCGGCTCGGTCACCTCCAGCACCCTCGCCGCCACCGGCTCGACCGTGGCCGGCGCCGGGGCCGGCACCGCCACCACCCCAGGTGGCGGCACCAGCGCCGAGCGCCAGGTCGCCCTGGTCAGCATCACCGGCGGCACGGCCAAGGTCACCGTCGACGGCACCGCCTACACGGTCTCCGAGGGCGAGCGGTTCGCCTCCGACTACCGGGCCACCGACATCAACTCCGAGTGCGCCAGCTTCGAGTCGGGGACGACCTCCTTCACCCTCTGCGAGGGCGAGGCCGTCCTCAAGTAGGGCCCGGATCCGACGATTGGTCCTCCGATGGGGACCGAACTGATGGGGGAGCCCAGGGTGTCGCAACGTCGCCAGGACGGGTACTCGGTTGTCGAGCTGCTGGTCGCGGTGACCGTGTTCGCGCTGGTGTTCGCGGCCGTCTCGATCGGGATCGGCCGCGCCCTCGAGCTGAACCGGGGCAACCGCAACCGCAGCGCGGCCGCCTACCTGGCCGCCAGGCAGCTCGAGGAGGTCAGGGCCAGGTCGTTCAGCTCGGTCGCGCTCGGCTCGACGACCTGCGCCTACACCACCACCAGCTGCAACCTGCCTTCGCCCTACACGGTCACCCAGAACGTGGTCTGGGCGTCGCCGGGCAGCACCAGCACCTCCTGCGACGTCCCCACCACCAGTGGGTCCGGGCTGGCCTACAAGCGGGTCACGGTCACCGTCACCTGGCCCGACATGGGCACGGTGGCCCCGGTGACCTCCCAGACGCTGCTGACCCCGCCGGCCGGGTCCTACGACCCCAACGACGGGCACATCCTGGTCCAGGCCTTCGACCGCGACGCCCTGCCGCTGGCCGGCCAGACGGTCAGCCTGACCGGGCCCGAGTCGGCCAGCCAGACGACCACCAGCGACGGCTGCGCCTTCTTCGCCTACCTCGACCCGGGCACCTACACGGCCACCCTGAGCACGACCGGCTACGTCGACCGCCAGGGCGGCCAGCCGGCCAGCCAGAGCGTCGGGGTGACGGCCAGCCAGATCACCCGCGTCCAGTTCGACTACGACCGGGCGGCCACCCTGGCGGTCGGCCTGGTCGCCCCCTCGGGGGCTGTGGTCCCGACCGGGACCTACGGGGTCGCCATGACCGTGGCCAACAGCAACCTGACCGTCGGCTACAAGTCCTACCAGCAGGCCGCCACCGGGTCGGGCACCACCCGGACGATCACCCCGCTGTTCCCCTACGCCAGCGGCTACCAGGTGTGGACGGGCGACTGCGCCGACGCCGACCCGGCCTTCTACTCCGGCGGCAGCCGGGGAGCGGTCCTGGCCAGCAACCAGGGGGCGACGACGTCGGGCAGCGCCGCCCTTGACGCGGTCGACGTGACCGTCCGCCGGACCAGCGTCACCGGAACGCTGCAGAGTGGCGCCACCGTCAGCGCCATCCACGCCGCCGGCACCGGCTGCACCGCCGGTGAGACGCTCACCACCACGACCACGACCAACTCGAGCGGCCAGCTGCGCCTGGCCCTGCCGTACGGCTCCTGGACCATCCGGGCCGTCAGCGGCAGTCGGAGTGGCACCGCCACCGTCACCCTCGACCCGGTCACGACCACCGTCCCGGCGCTGACCGTGGTGGTCACGTGACCGCCCTCCGGCGGGTCGACCGCGACCAGGCCGGGGTCACTCTGGTCGAGATGGCGGTGGTCGTGGCCCTGCTCGGGCTGGTCCTGACCACGGCCTTCCAGGGTCTGGTGTCCTACCAGCGGGCGACCGGCTCGGCCGACACCCGCCAGCAGAACCTGGACCAGGCCCGGACGGTCATGGCCGTGCTGACCAAGGACCTGCGCACGGCCACCGAGTTCACCACCATGACGGCCACCGACGTGACCTTCACCGGCCTGCTCAACACCGCCGCCACCGCCCCGGCCAACCAGCTGCGGCTGTACGTCGACTCGGGCGGGGTGCTGCGCGAGGCCGTGACCCCGCCCGACAACCCCACCGCGAGCCCGCTCACCTACACCGGCACGCCGACGACCCGGGTCGTCGGCCAGGGGCTCGTCTCCACCTCAAGCCTGCTCAGCTTCCGCGACAGCTCCGACGCCGTCACCACCAGCCTGACGGCGGTGGCGAGCGTGGTCATCACCGTCTCGGTCGACCTGCCGTCACGGTCGGGCGGCGACGTGACGGCGACGGTGCTGAGCAGCCGGGTGTTCCTTCCCAACGTGGCCGCCTCGGCCTCGGAGGCATGACGATGCGCAACCGAAACGGCCAGCAGGGCGTGGCCATGATCACGGTCATGATGATCGTGGTCGTGCTCAGCCTGCTCATGGTGGCCTCGCTGAACTACGCCATGCAGGGCGAGCCGCCGTCCCGGCGCGACCAGGACTGGAACGCCGCCCTGGCCGCCGCCCAGGCGGGCGTCGACGACTACCTGTACCGGCTCCAGCAGGACGACGAGTACGTCCAGTACTCCGCGACCACCCCGCCGACCCCGGCGAACGCCGCCTTCACCGGCTGGCTCAACATCCCCGGGCCCTCCAACCCGGGCCAGTTCCACTACAGCGCCAGCAACGTGACCAGCCAGGGGATCGTCCAGGTGGTCTCGACCGGCCGGGTCCGGGGCGTCCAGCGCACGATCCGGGCCAACCTGCGCCGTCGCGGCTTCCTCGACTACCTGTACCTGACCGACTACGAGTCGCTCGACCCCCAGAGCGGGTACTACAGCGACCCGGCGACGGCCACCTCCCGGTGCAGCGAGTACTGGTGGCAGGGCCGGTCGACCAGCTACTGCGTGCGGATCAGCTTCGTCACCGGCGACACCATCAACGGCCCGCTGCACACCAACGACACCATCAGCGTCAACGGCAACCCCCGCTTCAACGGCAAGGCCACCACCGGCTACACCGGGGCGATGAGCTGCACGGCGGTGGCCGGCTTCACCTGGCGCTGGTACGGCCTGTCGGGCTGCAGCGACCGGCCCGTGTTCCAGACCGGCGACCCCGAGTCGGTGCCGATCCTTCCCCTGCCCTCGACCAACACGGCCATCAAGGCCGAGACCGACCGGGCCGCCGGCAAGACCGGCTGCCTCTACAACGGGCCCACCCGGATCGTGCTCAACTCCTCGGGCACGATGACCGTGACCAGCCCGTTCACCACCTCCACGGCATACGCGAGCTGCGTCGGGACCAACGTCGCCCTGCCCACCAACGGGGTCGTCTACGTGCAGAACGTGCCATCGACCCAGACGGCCACCTGCACCGGCAGCCAGAACCGGCTCGGCTACCCGATCTCGGGCGACGTGACCGACTACGGCTGCCGCGACGGTGACGTGTTCGTCTCGGGCACGCTGCGGGGCCGGCTCACGATCGCGGCCGAGAACAACGTCATCATCGTGGCCAACACCACCTACCAGACCACCGGCGCCGCCTCCACCGACATGCTGGGGCTGGTCGCCAACCAGTTCGTCCAGGTCTACCACCCGGTCAACTCCTCCGGGAACAACCTGAACGACAGCCGCAACCCGACCAACACCTTCACCAACCCCCAGATCCACGCGGCCATGCTGGCCCTTGGCCACTCCTTCATCGTCCAGAACTACGACGAGGGCGCCCAGCTGGGGACCATCACCATCAACGGGGTGATCGCCCAGAAGTGGCGAGGGCCGGTCGGGACCTCGGGCGGCACCGGGTACCTCAAGGGCTACGGCTACGACACCCGGCTCCAGTACGCCTCGCCCCCGTACGTCCAGGACATCACCGAGACCCCCTACCGGGTCAGCCAGTGGGCCGAGATCCAGAACCCGACCGGCCTGCCGGCCTAGGGGCACGGTTCCGCTAGCATCCGGGCGATGCTGCGCTATCTCACCGCCGGGGAGTCCCACGGGCAGGCGCTGGTCGCCGTGCTCGAGGGGCTGCCGTCGGGCGTGCCCCTGACCAGCGGCGAGATCGCCCTCGAGCTGGCCAGGCGGCGGCTCGGCTACGGCCGCGGCAAGCGCATGCGCTTCGAGCAGGACCGGCTGGAGGTGCTCGGCGGGCTGCGCCACGGGCGCACCCTCGGCTCGCCGCTCGCCATCCGGATCGACAATACGGAGTGGCCCAAGTGGACCCAGGTGATGGCCCCCGACCCGGTCGAGGACCCCGAGGCGGTGACCACCGGCAAGGGGGTGCCGCTGACCAGGCCCCGGCCCGGCCACGCCGACCTGACCGGCATGCAGAAGTACGGCTTCGACGAGGCCCGGCCGGTGCTGGAGCGGGCCAGCGCCCGCGAGACGGTGGCCCGGGTGGCCGCCGGGGCGGCCGCCAAGGCCCTGCTCGCCCAGGTCGGGGTGGGCGTGCTCAGCCACGTGGTCCGGCTCGGCCCGGTGGCCACCCGGTCGCGGGCCGTGCCCAGCCTTGCCGACCTCGAGGAGATCGACGCCTCGCCCGTCCGCTGCCTTGACGGGGAGGCCGAGGGGCGGATGGCGGCCGCCGTCGACGCGGCCAAGGCGGCCGGCGACACCCTCGGCGGGGTGTTCGAGGTGGTCGCCCACGGCCTGCCCCCCGGCCTCGGGTCCTATGTCCACTGGGACCGCAAGCTGGACGCCCGCCTGGCCGGGGCCCTGATGAGCATCCAGGCCATCAAGGGGGTCGAGGTCGGCGACGGCTTCGCCACCGCCGCCCGTCCCGGGTCGAGGGCCCACGACGCGATCGTGCCCGGGTCCAGGCCAGGCAGCCTCCGCCGGCGGACGGGGCGGGCCGGGGGGATCGAGGGCGGCATGTCCACCGGCGAGGTCCTGCGGGTGCGGGCGGCCATGAAGCCGCTCTCGACCCTGGTCAGGGCGCTCGACACCGTGGACGTGGCCACCGGGGCCAGGGCCAAGGCGGTGGTGCAGCGCTCCGACGTCACCGCCGTGCCCGCGGCCGGGGTCGTCGGCGAGGCGATGGTCGCCCTGGTCCTGGCGGACGCCCTGCTGGAGAAGACCGGCGGCGACTCGCTGGTCGAGGTCCGCCGCAACCTCGACGGCTACCTGGCCGGCCTCGACCCCCACGACGAGACCGGGGACATCGGATAGCCCGGGTAGGCCGGGTAGACGGGGGCGGCCGGCTGGGCCAGGCCGCGGCGAAGCCTGGCCAGGTCCCGCTCGGAGCGCCACAGCCGCACCCGCAGGGCGACAAGAGCCAGGGTCAGGAGGGCCAGCACGGTCACGGCGGCGCCGCTGTTGACCTGGGTGTGCCGCTCGAACAGGGCCAGGTAGCCGGCCAGCTGGCCGGGCATGAGCGCGAAGGCGGCCGAGGCGGCCGCGCAGGAGAGGAACACCAGCAGCAGGAACCGGCGCATGAGCTGCCCTCCTCGGTCGTTGCGGTGGAGCCGGGCCTATGGTCGCCGCCCGTCGTCGGCGGGACTGTCAGCCGCCCGACGTCCACGCTGTCGCGCCGCCGACGCACCTCGGCACGGCCCCGGACGCGCTGGGCTGTTAGGCTTGCCGGCATGCGCCAGTTCCAGCCAACCATCGTGGTCATCGGCTTCATGGGGGCCGGCAAGACCTCGGTCGGCCGGCTGGTCGCCCGTGCCCTCGGCCGCGAGTTCATCGACACCGACCTGATGATCGAGCGGGCCACCCGCATGACCATCTCCGAGCTGTTCCAGCGTGAGGGCGAGCTCAGCTTCCGGCGCCGCGAGATGGCGGCCATCGACCGGGCCATCTCGGTCCCGGGGCGGGTGATCGCCGTCGGCGGGGGCGCGGTGCTGTCGGCCGAGAACCGCACCGCCCTCAAGCAGGCGGGCCTGCTGGTCTACCTGCGGGCCACCCCGGAGACGCTGGCCGGCCGGCTCACCGGGGTCAACGACCGGCCCCTGCTCAAGGACGCCGCCGACCGGGCCGGCCGCATCCGCGACCTGCTGGTCGCCCGCGGCCCCATCTACGAGACCGCCGGCGACGTGGCCATCGACACCGACCGCCACACCGTCGAGCAGGTCGCCGTCGACGTCATGGACTGGTACCGCCGCCGCGTCGGCGCCATGGCCGGCCGGTGACCCGGCAGGTCGCCGCCAGCGTTCCCGTCCCGCTCGCCGGGGGCGGCTACCCGGTGCTCATCGGGAGCGGGCTGCTGGACCGGCTGGACGAGGTGTTGGGAGAGCTCCCCGGGGCCGAGGGGACCGCTGTGGTGTCGTCGCCGCCGGTCGCCGCGTTTGCCGGGCGAGTCGGCCATGCCCTGACCCGGCTCGGGCTGGCCGTCCACCAGCTCGAGGTGCCAGCGGGGGAGCAGGCCAAGCGACTTGCCGTGGTGGCCGGCCTGTACGAGCGGCTGGCCGAGATCCCGGCCCGCCGGGCCGACCCGGTGGTGGCCGTCGGCGGCGGGTCCACCACCGACGTGGCCGGGTTCGTGGCCGCCACCTGGCTGCGCGGTGTGCCCCTGGTGAACGTCCCCACCACCGTGCTCGGCATGGTCGACGCCGCTGTCGGGGGCAAGACCGGGGTCGACCTGGAGGCCGGCAAGAACCTGGTCGGCTCCTTCCACCAGCCGGTGGCGGTCGTGGCCGACCTCGACACCCTGGCCGGCCTGCCAACCGCCGAGGTCCGCTCCGGCCTGGCCGAGGTGGCCAAGGCCGGGCTGGCCGGCGACCCCTCCCTGGCCGCGGCCCTGGCCCGCTCGG
>DATENJ010000498.1:0-2757 GCA_035275125.1 Actinomycetes bacterium
ACCGTCGCGGCCACCTGCGTTGCCGTGCCCGGCCTGGTCGACCAGGACACGGGTTCGGTGGCCCGCGCCCCCAACCTCGACTGGAGCGACGTCCCGCTGCGCCGGCTGCTGGCCGGCCGGGTGCCGGCGGCCCGAACCCCGGTGCTGGTCGAGAACGAGGCCAACCTGGCCGCCCTCGGCGAGCTGTGGTTCGGGGACGGGGCCGCCCTCGGGGACTACGTGCACATCTCCGGCGAGATCGGGGTCGGGGCCGGCATCGTCGTCGGCGGCCAGCTGTTCCGGGGGGCCCACGGGCACGCCGGCGAGCTCGGCCACACCACCCTTGAGCCGGACGGGGCCGCCTGCACCTGCGGGAGCCGGGGCTGCCTCGAGCTGTTCTGTGGCCAGGAGGCGATCCTGCGCCGGGCCAGCCTCGACCCGGCCGTCTCGACCAGCACCGGGCGGGCCGACGGGCCGGTCAGCACCCTGGTCGAGCACCTCGGCGCCGGCGACCCGCGTGCCCTCGACGCCATCGAGGTGGCCGGCCGCAGCCTCGGCGCGGCCACCGCCTCGCTGGTCAAGCTGGTCGACCCGGACACGGTCGTGCTCGGCGGGATCTACGCCGTCCTCGCCCCCTGGCTGCGGGAGTCGTTCCAGCGGGCGCTGCTGGCCGGCATCCCCATGACCAGGGCGGCCGCGCCCCGCGTCGCCATCTCGGCCCTCGGCCCGGACGCAGCCGTCCGGGGCGCGGCCGGGCTGGTCACGGCCGGCCTGCTGGCCCGCCCGGGCGCGCTCTTGCCCGGCTCGGCGCGGGCGTAGCATCAGACCATGCCGAAGCTCGTCCTTGGTCCGCTGCTGCGCTATGTGGGGGAGACCCAGGCCACCGTCTGGGTGGAGACCGACGCCGCCGCCCGGGTCGAGGTCGAGGTGTCGCCGGCCGCCGGTGGCCGGGACGCCGCCGAGGGCGGGCACGGCCAGGCGCCGACCTTCCGGGTCGAGGGCCACCACTACGCGCTGGTCCTGATCGACGGGCTGGAGCCGGACCGGGTCTACACCTACCGGGTCGAGCTCGACAGCGAGCGGGTCTGGCCGGAGCCGGCGGCCGCCCCCGACGGTCCCGCCTTCCCGGCCAGCACTATCCGCACCCTCCACGGCGACCACCAGCTGCGGATCGCCTTCGGGTCCTGCCGGGTCGCCGCCCCCCACGAGCCGCCGTGGACGCTGCCGGCGAGCGCCGACCGCAAGCGCGGCAAGGGGGCCGACGCCCTGTACGCGTTCGCCCTGCGGATGCGCGACGCCGACCCCGGCACCTGGCCCGACCTCCTGCTGCTGCTGGGCGACCAGATCTACGCCGACGACACCTCCGAGAAGGTGCAGGACTTCATCCGCTCGCGCCGCGACGTCAGCCAGCCGCCAGGGCTGGAGGTGGCCGACTTCGAGGAGTACACGCGGCTGTACTGGGAGACCTGGGGCGACCCGGTCCTGCGCTGGCTGCTGTCGACGGTCCCGACGGCGATGATCTTCGACGACCACGACATCTCCGACGACTGGAACACCTCGGCCGCCTGGGTCGACCACATGCGGGCGACCGACTGGTGGGACGAGCGGATCGTCAGCGGGCTCGCCTCCTACTGGCTGTACCAGCACCTGGGCAACCTGTCCCCGGACGACCTGGACGACGACCCGGTCTGGCCCAAGGTGCGCGACGCCGGCGACGCCACCCGGGTCCTGCGCGAGTTCGCCTACCGGGCCGACCGCGAGGTCGAGGGGACCCGCTGGAGCTACACGCGCGACTTCGGCCGGACCCGGCTGGTGGTGATCGACTCGCGCTGCGGGCGGGTGCTGGACGGCCCGCGCCGCGAGATGGTCGACGACGACGAGTGGGCCTGGATCGAGGAGCAGGCCAGCGGCGACTTCGACCACCTGCTGCTGGCCACCTCGCTGCCGTTCGCCCTGGCCCCGGCCGTCCACGACCTGGAGGCCTGGAACGAGGCCGTGACCGCCGGGGCCTGGGGCCGCCTGGCCGCCAGGGTCGGGGAGCGGATCCGCCAGGGCATCGACCTGGAGCACTGGGCCGCCTTCAACGACTCCTTCGACCGGCTGGGGGCGCTCATCGAGGCGGTCGCGGCCGGCCGGCGGGGGCGGCCGCCCGGGTCGGTGGTGGTGCTGTCCGGCGACGTCCACCACACCTACCTGGCCGAGCTCTCCTTCCCCGGCGCCGCCGACGGCCACAGCCCGGCCTGGCAGGCGGTGTGCTCGCCGCTGCGCAACCCGCTGCCCCCCGACCAGCGGGCGGCCCACCGGCGGGCGTTCCGGCGCCCGGCTCAGGCGGTGACCAGCTGGCTGGCCCGACGGGCCGGGGTCGAGCCGGAGAAGGTCGCCTGGCGGGTGGTCGAGGGGCCCCGGTTCGAGAACCACGTTGGCGAGCTGGAGCTGGACGGCCGCCGGGCCACCCTCCGGGTCGAGCAGGCCGTCACCCCCGAGGGCGGCGCCGGCGTCCCCTCCCTGGCGCCCCTCTACGACCACCAGCTCGCGGACGGCACCTGAGCCATGGCCGAGGGGAGGCTCGTCGGTCTGGCCCGGTGGCCGGTCAAGTCGCTCGGCGGCGAGGCGCTCGAGGCGGCCCGGCTCGACTGGCGCGGGCTGGGCGGTGACCGCGCCTACGCGCTGCTTGACCAGCGCGAGGGTCGCGACGGCCGCTGGCTCACGGTCAGGCAGGCGCCGGGGATGCTGGCCTGGTCGGCCGCGTACCCCGACGCGCCCGACGACCGGCTGGAC
>DATENJ010000499.1:0-3121 GCA_035275125.1 Actinomycetes bacterium
CGGCCACCGCCGACCCTGACCTCTCGGGGCTCGAGTCGCGCGCCTGGGCCGGTCTCACGCTGGCCGAGGTCGCCGCCCACGACCCGGACGGGTTGCGGGCCTGGCTGGACGACCCCGACCCCGACGGGATGCTCCGGTCGCGCGTGCAGCGCTTCCTCGACCGCGCGCACGAGCTGCCGGGGACGACGGTGGCGGTGACCCACGCCGCCTGGGTCCGGACCGCGGTACTGGTCGCACTGGACGCGCCCCCAGCGGCCTTCTGGCGGGTGGACGTCGCCCCGGCGTCGCTGACGGTCCTGCACCGCCGCGACCACGGCTGGGGGCTGCGCCAGGTCAACTGGATGCCCGCTTGAGCGACGGCCGCCGCTACCGGGCGGCGGCCGCGCCGCGGGGCTGGCGGTCCTGGAGGCTGCGTTCGGTGAGGGCGCCGAACAGCAGCCCCACGGTGGTCCACAGCACCGCCTGGGTGCCGACCGAGGCCAGCCGGAACCGCCACAGCAAGGTCGCCGGGAAGCCGGCCGCGACCTCGTCGACACCTGGCAGGACCAGGTAGGCGGCCGTCACCAGCGCCACGAACCCCCCGACGGCGAGCAGGGTCGCGTTCCAGTTGCCGAGCCGGGGCGCCGCCCGGCGCCCGGACGACACCGCGAACAACGCGGCCAGCACCGAGATGGCCACCATCAGCAGATACAGGACGGTGCGGCGCCCGATCGTGTCCGGGTCCCCGACCGCCGGCGGGTTCGGCGGGTACTTCAGGAACGGCGCCAGCTGCAAGGCCACGAAGCCGCCGAGGGCGAGCAGGCCGGCCGCGGCCCGGGGGCTGAAGCTGCCGATGCGGCCGTAGGCGACCGCGAAGGCGATCCCGAACAGTCCCCCGATGGCCAGCCCGTACAGGGCGGCGGCGGTTGCGAGGCCGGCGGTGCGCTGGACGGTGCGGCTGACCACCTCGGGCTCGGCGGCCGTGCCGGCTGCGGCCGCCACCTGGGCCTCGACTTCGATGGCCCGCTCGACCTGGGGTTCGCCGACCAGGAAGCTGAACACAAAGGCACAGAGCGCGGCCACCAGCCCGACGCCCATGCCGCGGGCGAGCAGGGTCCGTGTCATCTCGTCAGCCCTTCGCCGTCAGTGGCAGGGGAAGCCGAGCAGGTGGCGGCCGTCGTGCACGAACTCGTGCACGAAGCTGCCCGAGACCAGCGAGGTGGCTCCCTCCTCGGCGCCGACGAAGTACAGCAGCACCAGGGCGAGCACGGCCGCGTAGGCGGCGTAGGGCAGCAGTTCGCGCAGCGGGATCGGCGTGGGAGCCGGCGCTGGGACGGCGGTGGGCTGGGTCACGGGGACCTCCTCGGGATCGTGCGTCCCGCTCGGTGGTGTCGGCGACGGCGGAGGGTCTGACTCCCGGGCCCGATCGGCGCGAAGCGACCGTCGTGTCCGGTTACAGTGGCGCGACCGTGCCGGGCTCTCACCGGCTTCCTTCCACCGTCGCGATGTGCCGCGGGACGCTACGAGAGCGACCAGCCGGTGTCAACCGCCGAACTTGACGGCGTCGCTTGGCAGCCGACACGCTGCCGGGCGCGATGAATGGCTCCCTGCTCGTCACCGGCACCCACAGCGACGCCGGCAAGACCGTGGTCGTGGCCGGCCTGTGCCGCTGGCTGCGGCGCCAGGGCGTGGCGGTGGCGCCGTTCAAGGCGCAGAACATGGCCCTGAACAGCATGGTGACGCCCGACGGGGCCGAGATCGGCCGCGCCCAGGCGGTCCAGGCGGCCGCGGCCGGGATCGAGCCGACCGCGCTGATGAACCCGGTCCTGCTCAAGCCGGGCAGCGACACCCATTCCCAGGTGATCGTGCTCGGACAGCCGTGGCGGGAGGCGGACGCCCTGGGCTACCAGCCGCTCAAGGCGCAGCTGCGCGAGGTCGTGCTGGACAGCTTGGTCACCCTCCGCTCCCGCTACGAGGTGGTGATCTGCGAGGGGGCCGGCAGCCCGGCCGAGGTCAACCTGCGCCGCGACGACCTGGCCAACATGGGCCTGGCCCGCGCCGCCGGCCTCCCGGTCCTGCTGGTCGGCGACATCGACCGCGGCGGGGTGTTCGCGTCGCTGTTCGGCACCCTGGCCCTGCTGGACGCGGCCGACCAGCGGCACGTGGCCGGGTTCGTGATCAACAAGTTCCGGGGCGACCAGCGGCTGCTGGCGCCTGGCCTGGAGCAGCTGTCGGCGCTGACCGGCCGGCCCTTCCTCGGGGTGCTGGGCTGGCGGGCTGGGCTGTGGCTCGATGCCGAGGACAGCCTCGACCTCGAGGGTGAGCGCTGGACCGCCGGCGACCCGCTGGGCGACGTGCTGCGGGTGTCGGTCGTGCGGCTGCCGCGGATGTCGAACTACACCGACGTCGACGCCCTGGCCAGCGAGCCGGGCGTGCTGGTGCGGCTGGCGAGCCGGGCCGAGGAGCTGGCCGACGCCGACCTGGTGGTCCTGCCGGGGACCCGCGCCACCGTCCGCGACCTGGACTGGCTGCGGGACCGGGGGCTGGCCGAGGCGCTGGCCCGGCGCGCCGCCGCCGAGCGCCCGATCCTCGGGATCTGCGGCGGCTACCAGATGCTCGGCCGGGCCATCGCCGACGAGGTCGAGAGCGGCCGCGGGTCGGTCCAGGGGCTCGGGCTGCTGCCGGTGTCGACCACCTTCGCGGCCGCCAAGACGCTCAGCCGCCCACACGGGACCGCCGCCGGGTTCCCGGTCGCCGGCTACGAGATCCACCACGGCCGGACCGCCGTCGAGGGCGGCGAGCCGCTGCTGGTGGACGAGGTCGGCGCCGGCGAGGGCTGTGTCGCCGGGGCGGTCGCGGGCACGTCCTGGCACGGCCTGTTCGAGAGCGACGAGTTCCGCCGCGCCTACCTGGCCGAGGTCGCCGCCCGGGTCGGACGGGACTGGCGCCCCGGGACGGTGGCCTTCGCCGAGGTCCGCGCCGCCCGGCTGGACGCCCTCGGCGACCTGGTCGCTGAGGGCATGGACACCGCCGCCGTTCTGCGCCTGCTGGCCGGTGGCGTCCCCGAGGGGCTGCCGTTCGTCCCGCCCGGCGTCCCGGCTCCGGCGGCGGCGATGGCGGGGCCGCCATGAGCGGGCCGGCG
>DATENJ010000500.1:0-2401 GCA_035275125.1 Actinomycetes bacterium
GCGCTGCCAGCCGCAAGCTTCGAGGGCGACATCCACTGCGTGACCCGGTGGAGCAAGCTCGGCACCAGCTTCGCCGGGGTCTCGATCGACACCCTGCTGGAGGCGACCGAGCCGCTGCCCGAGGCCAGCCACGTTGTCGCCTTCTGCTACGGGGGCTACACCACCAACCTGCCCCTCGACGACCTCAAGGGCGGCAAGGCGTGGGCGGTGTGGGAGCACGAGGGCGCCCCGCTGCCGGCCGAGCACGGCGGGCCGGCCCGGCTGCTGGTGCCCCACCTGTACTTCTGGAAGAGCGCCAAGTGGCTGAACGGCCTGCGCCTGCTCGACCACGACGCCCCCGGCTTCTGGGAGTCGCTCGGGTACCACAACCACGGCGATCCCTGGCGGGAGGAGCGCTATTGGGGCGACTGAGCTGGCGCCTGGCCGACGTCGCCGAGGTCCGGCCCGAAACCGGCCGGGTCGTCAGCCTGGCCCTAGACGTACCGGACTGGGACGGGCATCTGCCCGGCCAGCACGTCGACGTGCGCCTCACCGCCGAGGACGGCTACCAGGCCGAGCGGGCCTACTCGATCGCCTCGGCGCCCAACGGCTCCCGGGTCGAGCTGGCCGTGGAGCGCCTCGAGGACGGCGAGGTCTCGCCGTACCTGGCCGGCGAGCTCCGCAAGGGCGACCAGCTGGAGCTGCGCGGCCCCGTCGGCGGCTACTTCGTCTGGGAGCCGGACCGGGGCGGGCCGCTGCTGCTGGTCGGCGGCGGGTCGGGGGTGGTGCCGCTGATGGCCATGCTGCGCCGGCGGGCCGCCGCCGGCAGCCAGGTCCCGGCCCGCCTGCTGTACTCCTCCCGCGACCTGGGGGACGTGATCTTCCGTGAGGAGCTGGAGCGGCTGCAGGCGGCCGGTGACGGCCTCACCGTCACCTACGCCCTGACCAGGGCCCAGCCGGCCGGCTGGACCGGGTACGCCCGGCGCATCGACGCGGACATGCTCAAGGAGGTGGGCTGGCAGCCTGGCGAGCGCCCGCTGGCCTATGTGTGCGGCCCGACTCGGCTGGTCGAGGCCGTCGCCGGCCAGCTGGTGGCGCTCGGCCACGACCCGTCGCGGGTCAAGACGGAACGGTTCGGACCTACGGGGGTGCCATGACCATGGACGAGAACGACCTTCGCCTGGACGGCAACGCCGTGGCCGGGATGCTGGCCGAGGCGTTCGGCTTCGAGATGACCGTCTCCCGGGGCGGCTGCGCCGGCTGCGGGGCCACCAACCAGCTCGGCGCCATGCTCGTCTACGCCCACGGCATGGGCGTGATCGGCCGCTGCCCGGCCTGCGGCCAGCCACTGTTGCGCATCGCCCGCGGGGAGGGCCGCTGGTGGCTCGACCTGCGCGGTCTGGCCTGGCTGCAGATAGAGGAGCAGGCCCGGATGGCGCACTGATGGGGCTGCGGTTCGGGGTGCTCGGCACCGGCTACTGGGCCCAGGAGACCCACGCCAGCGTGCTCGCCGCCTCCGACGACGCCGAGCTGGTCGCCATCTGGGGCCGCGACCCGGCCAAGACCGAGGCGGCCGCCGGGCGCTTCGGGATCGCCGGCTTCACCGACCTGGACGAGCTGCTGGCCGAGGTGGACGCGGTGGCCGTCGCCGTCCCCCCGGACGTCCAGGCCGAGCTGGCCGTGCGGGCGGCCACCGCCGGGCGCCACCTGCTGCTCGACAAGCCGCTGGCCCTGTCGCTCGACGGCGCCGACCGGGTGGCCGAGGCGGTGGCGGCCGGCGGGGTCGCCTCGCTGATCTTCTTCACCCTGCGCTTCCTGCCCGAGCTGGCCGCCTGGGTGGAGGCGGCCGAGGCGGCGGGGGACTGGCAGGGCGGCGACGGGGCCTGGCTGGGGTCGGTGTTCACCGAGCCCGACAGCCCCTTCGCCGGGTCGCCCTGGCGGCGGGCCAAGGGCGCTCTGTGGGACCTCGGCCCCCATGTGCTGTCCCTGGCCCTGCCCGTGCTCGGCCCGGTCGAGCGGGTGACCGCCGGCACCGGCCACGGCGACACCGTCCACCTGGTCCTCGGCCACACCGGCGGCGCCTCCAGCACCCTGACCATGAGCCAGACCGTGCCGGTCCCCGCCGCCCACATCGGCCTCGAGGTCTGGGGGCCCGAGGGCCGCTCGGCGACCCCGCCGTTCGAGCTCGCCCACCTGGACGCCATGGGCGAGGCCGTCCGCCAGCTCACGGCCACGGTCGCCGCCGGCGCGACCACCCACCCCTGCGACGTGCGCCTCGGCCGCGACATCGTGGCCATCCTCGAGGCGGCCGAGCGGTTCCTGTCCGCGGCCCCCGCGACCCGGGCGGCCGCCGTCGCCCGCTAGGAGGGCCGGGCGGCGTCCGCGCGGGCGGCGGGAGGTGTGACTCGGCCTCAGATGTCCT
>DATENJ010000501.1:0-2328 GCA_035275125.1 Actinomycetes bacterium
GACCGGGGTGGCCAGGGCCCAGCCGCGCACCTCCGGGTCGGCCACGCTGGCCACCACGACCAGGTGGTCGCGGGCGATCAGCGGCAGCGCCGGCAGGAGGGTCTCGGACACCGCCTGCTCGGCCAGCTCGGTGAGGACGACCAGCATGGCCCGGCGCCGGAACCGGGCCAGGGTCTCGGCGAAGGCCCCCCGGTAGTCGCTCTCGACCAGCAGCGGCTCGAGCTGGTACATCGCCTCGGTGACCCGCGAGAGCTGGTCCCTGGCGTGCCCCGGCCCGACGACGGCCCGCACCTCCCGGTCGAAGGCGACCAGCCCGGCCCGGTCGCCGAGGCGAGTGGCCAGCGAGGTCAGCATCATCACGGCATCGATCGCATGGTCCAGCCGGGGCACGTCGGCGACCCGCCCGGCCATGGTCCGGCCGCTGTCGAGGAGCAGCAGCACCGTCTGGTTCCGCTCGGCGCGGTAGGTGCGCACGATCGGCTTGCCCAACCGGGCGGTGGCCGCCCAGTCGATCCGCCGGAACTCGTCGTCGACCCCGTACTCGCGCAGGGTGTCGAACTCCGTCCCCCCGCCCCGCCCCTGGGCCGACCGCAACCCGACCTCAAGGATCCGGGCCTTGTTCACCCGCAGCTCGGCCTCGTCCCGCGAGTCGAACGGCGGGTACACCCGCAGCATCCCCGGCAGCCTCCGCCGCCCCTGCCTCGCCACCAGCCCCAGCGGCCCCTCGATCCGCACCACGACCTCGCCGAGGACGAAGCGCCCCCGCCGGGCCGGCCGGATCGTCGTCGCCGCCGTCACCCTCCCCCTCGCCGGCACCACCACCCGGACCCTCCGTGTCACCGCCCCCAGCGACGGCGCCAGCTCATCCGCGACCCGCACCCGTACTCCCCGCTCCCACCCGGCCCGGGTCCTCCCGGCTGGGACCGGCCCGGTGCCGGTCCCTCCGTCCCGGGCCGACCCAGCGCCCGTCCCTCTGTCCCGGGCCGGGCCGGCGCGGCGGGAGATCCGCCACACGACCCGGGCCTCGGTGCCGAGCGGCACGATCCCAGGCAGCTCCCGCTCCACCTCCACCTCGGCGGGCCGGACGGCCAGCCACCAGTCGGCCACAGCGGCCACCGCCAGCACCCCGTTCACCACCCACAGCCCCGACGGCGGCGGCACCGGCAGCAACAGGACCACCAGCGACCCCACCGCCGCCGCCACCACCAACCGCCAGGTGAGCGCCGGCAGCCCCCAGCTGGAGGAGCGCGCACCCACCGGCGCTTGGGTCACCGCGGGACCGGGACGGCGGCGAGGACGCCGTCGAGGACGCCGTCGGCGGTCACGCCCTCGAGCTCCACCTCCGGGCGCAGCTCGACCCGGTGGCGGAGGGTCGGCTTGGCGACGGCCTTGATCTCGTCGGGGGTGACGTACTGCTTCCCGGCCAGCCATGCCCAGGCCTTGGAGGCGTGCAGCAGCATGGTCGCCCCTCGTGGGGAGACGCCCAGCTCCAGCGACGGCGACTCCCGGGTCGCCCGGGCGATGGCCACGATGTAGGCCTGCACCCGCGCCTCGACCGGGATCGCGGCCACCTCCTTGCGGGCGGCCTCCAGGTCCTGCCGGCCGGCCACCGCCGTCACCCCGAGGGTGGCGAGGTCGTGGGGGTCCATGCCGGCGTCGTGGCGGGCCAGGACGGCCTGCTCCTGCTCGGCCGACGGATAGCCCATCTGGAGCTTGAACAGGAACCGGTCGAGCTGGGCCTCGGGCAGGGGATAGGTGCCCTCGTACTCGACCGGGTTCTGGGTCGCCACGACCAGGAACGGCTCGGGCAGCGGGTGCCCCTGGCCCTCGACCGACACCTGGCGCTCCTCCATCGCCTCCAGCAGGGAGGCCTGGGTCTTGGGGGGCGTGCGGTTGATCTCGTCGGCCAGCAGCAGGTTGGTGAACACCGGCCCCTGGCGGAAGCGGAACGACCCGTCGCGCTGCTCGAAGATGACCTGGCCGGTGACGTCCGACGGCATCAGGTCGGGGGTGAACTGGACCCGCTTGAACTCCAGGTCGAGGGTCCGGGCCAGGGTCTTGACCAGCAGCGTCTTGGCCACCCCGGGAACGCCCTCGAGCAGTACATGGCCCCGAACCAGCAACGCCGCGACCAGCCCCGACACCGCCCCGTCCTGCCCGACAACCGCCTTGGCGATCTCGTCGCGAACCCGCAACACCGCCCCCCGAGGGCCACCCGCCCCCGGTGCCGCTCCCGTCTCGGTCATCGGTGCCCCCTCTGGGCGCGCTCGATCACGGTTCTAGCGGACACGGGTGACCTCCCGGCGGATGGTGTCGATGGCTTGGCTG
>DATENJ010000502.1:0-2384 GCA_035275125.1 Actinomycetes bacterium
GGATCAGCGCCGGCGGCACGGCCGAGTTCGTGATCTTCACGGCGCTGTTCCTGGGGACCGCCAGCGGCGCGGCCTACCTGCTGGTGCGGCGCTGGCTGCCGGCCGGCCGGGCCGGGGGGCTGGTCTACGGGGCGCTGCTGCTCCTGGTGGGCGGTACGCGGCTGGAACCGCTCCGGGAGGGCAACCCGGACTTCGACCTGGTCGGGCCCGGCTGGGTGTCGGTGGTGACGTTCTCGGCCCTGGTGGTCTTCCACGGCATGCTGGTGGCCGCCCTGGCCGGGCGGGCCAGCCGCGCCATCCCGCTGCTGGGTCGCGACCCGCGGGCCATCGCCGCCCACTTCCCCCTGCTGCTGCTGGCCCCGCTGCCGCCGGTCGTCGCCATCCTGGTCGTGCTGGGCGCGCTGGCCGTCCTGGCCACCAGGTCCCGCCCGTTCGTCGCGGCCTGGCGCGGCCGCCGGCTCGTGCCGGCCGGGCAGGTGGTGCTTGCCCTTGCCGCCCTGGTGGCGCTTCCCGGCTTCGTCGCCGCCGTCGCCGGCATCCTCGACCGGGGCTAGCGCAGGGACGTGTCAGCGGGCTCGACCGAGCTCGTCGACGACCTCGCCGAGGAGCCGGTTGAAGGTGCCCGGGTCCTCCAGCATGAGGAAGTGCCCGACCCCGGGCATGATCACGGCCCGCACCCCGTGGTGCCGGAGTGCCTCGGAGTCGGTGGGCCGGTAGGCGGGGTTGATCGCCACCACCGGCGCGGTCAGCTCGGGCAGGGCGGCGAGGACGGCGGGCTGGTTGCCAACGGCATGCTCCAGCATCTCGATCGCCGCCTCGGGAGGCGCGGCCGACATGTCGTCGGCCACCCACTCGACCAGCTCGGCGGCGGCCGGACCGGCCATCCGCCGGACGAGGGCGCTGGTCGCGGCGACGAAGTCCTCCCGGAACGGGGCCGCGAACTCCTCGAGCTCCTCGCGGGTCGGTGGCTCTCCGAGGGTGTCGTAGGTGTCGGCCCAGACAACCCCCAGCACCTGGTCGCCAAGGCGAAGGGCGGTCTCGACGACCACGTCGCCGCCCATCGAGTGGCCGATCAGCACGACCTCGCCGAGCCCAAGGTGCCGGACCACCGCGGCCACGTCGTCGCCGAAGGCCGCCATGGTCCACCGCTGACGCCCACCGCCCGATTCCCCGTGCCCGGCCAGGTCGACGGCCACCACCTGGTGGCGGTCCGAGAAGGCGGCCAGCTGGCCGCTCCAGTAGCGACGGTCGCACGACCAGCCGTGGACGAACACCAGCGCCGGCGTCCCCGAACCGTGGACCTCGAACGACAAGGCGATGCCGTCGGACGAGCGGGCCACTCCCCGCCCCGGCTCCCCGTCCCCACCCGTCATGGCCCCGGCCCGGTGCGGCCCGCGAGCCACCCGCGGAGGTGGTCGAGGATCTCGATCGGCGGTCGCTGGATCGCGGGCGCGACGCTGTGCGCGACCTGGCGAAGCAGCACGATGCTGGCCATGGCGACCTCGTTGGTGGGGATGCCGCAGAGCCTGGCCAGCAGCTGGTCGGCGTTGACGAGCTGCCCGCCGTCCAGCCGCCAGGCGAGGGCGACGAGCAGCTGGGCTGCCTCGTGCTCGGTCGGGGTGAGGAGGAGGTTGCCACGCGACGTGGGCAGGCCCTGTGCCTCTGCCTCCTGGCCTTGAGCCGCTGTCGGCCGGATCCGCGAATCCTATGCCCACGGTCGGCGACCTCATCCTTCTGTCGGTGGCCGGTAGTACCTTGCGGTCATGCGCGTGATCGACTGGCTGCTCGAGGGCGACCCCGCCATCCGCTGGCAGGTGCTGCGCGACCTCGGGGACGCGTCCCCCGAGGACGTCGCGGCCGAGCGGGCCCGGGTCGAGGACGGGGGTTGGGGCGCGCGACTGCTCGCCCTCGAGGGCCCCGACGGGTTGTGGGACGGCGGCGCCTGCTTCCCGGCGGGCTACACCGGCGGTGAACCGGGGCAGCCCTGGACGGCGACGATGCACACGCTGCAGACGTTGCAGCTCCTCGGGCTGGACCCGGCGTCGGCGTCCGCCCGCCGGGCGATCGCGCTGGTCGCCGAGCACGGGCGCTGGGAGCACGCCGGGCAGCGCTACTTCGACGGCGAGGTCGAGCCGTGCATCAACGGCCGGACGATCGAGACCGGAGCGTACTTCGGGGTCGACGTCGCGGCGATCGTCAAGCGGATCCTGGGCGAGCGGCTGGACGACGGCGGCTGGAACTGCGAGGCCGAGAACGGCTCGGTGCGCACCTCCTTCGACACGACGATCAACGTGCTCGACGGCCTGTTGGAGTTCGAGCGCACGACCGGCGGCTCGGCGGAGGTGCGTGAGGCACGGCGCCGCGGTGAGGAGTACCTGCTCGAG
>DATENJ010000503.1:0-2440 GCA_035275125.1 Actinomycetes bacterium
GACGGTGGCGGTCAGCACCCACCAGGTCGAGCGCAGGCTGCGCAGCTTGATCCACTCCATCCGGGCCACCTGCGCGAAGCGGTAGCCGCCACTGGTTGCCAGGTTGGTCGTCATGCCGTCCTCCCCTTGGTGTCGAGTGCCCCTCGGTACTCGGTGCTGCCCGAGGTCAGCTCGAAGAACGCCTCCTCCAGCGACGCCGCGCGGGCCGACAGCTCGGCCACCGAGGTGTCCGCCAGCAGCCGCCCCTGGCCGATCACCACCACGTGGTCGGCGGTCCGGGCGAGCTCGCCGATCAGGTGGCTGGAGACGAGCACGGTGCGGCCCTCGGCCGCCAGCGACCGCAGCAGGCCGCGGATCCAGCGGATGCCCTCGGGGTCGAGGCCGTTGACCGGCTCGTCCAGCAGCAGCACCCCAGGGTCGCCGAGCAGCGCGGCGGCGATGCCGAGCCGCTGGCCCATGCCGAGCGAGAACTTCCCCGCCCGCCGGCGGCCGGCGTCGGCCAGCCCGACAGCGCCGAGCACCCCCTCCACCCGGGACCGGGGGATGCCGTTGCTGGCCGCCAGCGCCAGCAGGTGCGACCGGGCGCTACGGCCAGGGTGGAACGCCCGCGCCTCCAGCAGCGCCCCGACCTCGCGCAGCGGCCAGCCCAGCTCCCGGTAGCGGCGCCCGCCGATCCGGACCTGCCCGGCGTCGGGCCGGTCCAGACCAAGGATCAGCCGCATGGTGGTGGACTTGCCCGAGCCGTTCGGCCCCAGGAAACCGGTCACCACACCCGGCCGCACGTCAAAGCTGAGCCGGTCGACAGCGACAGTGGAGCCATAGCGCTTGCTGAGCCCCCGAACCTCGATCATGTGCAACCTCCGTTCTCGCTCGGAGGCTCACGCTACGGCCCGGCCAAGCCCGTGAGAACGCGGCTACCACCCCTCTTGGGACCGGGGGTTTTCCCCCTCAGGGCAAGCGCGCCGTCACTCCTCGGTGGCCTCCGGCTCGGCCTGGGCCAGGGAGACCAGGTGGGGCTTGGGACGGTCGTCGACGACCAGACGGAACACGTCGGGGCGGTTGTAGTGGCCCACCGGGTCGAACAGGCGCCGGCGGGCCCGGGCGGCGTCCAGGTCGAGCTCGGCGTACAGGATGCCCTCCTCGCGGACCAGCGGCCCGGCCAGCACGGTCCCGGCCGGGTCGACGATGACCGAGTAGCCGTCCAGCATCCAGTCGCCGTGCGGCTCGGCTCCGCGCCACAGCCGCTGCCGGTCGGGCACGCTGTCGGGCAGCTCGGAGAACCGGGCCGCCGGGGCGACCCCGATCACGTGGCAGACGCCCTCCCGGGCGATGTGGCGCATGGTGGCGACCCAGGGCTCGTGGGTGGCAAGGGTCGGCGCGACCCAGATGTCGACCCCCTGGGCGTACAGCGCGAAGCGGGCCAGCGGCATGTAGTTCTCCCAGCAGATCAGCCCGCCCACCCGGCCGACGGCGGTCTGGTGGACGCGGAGGTCGGAGCCGTCCCCCATGCCCCACACCAGCCGCTCGGCGTGGGTCGGCATCAGCTTGCGGTGCTTGCCGAGCAGCCCGCCGTCGGCGTCGAGGTACAGGATCGTGTTGTAGATGGTGCCGCCGTGCTCCTCGCGCTCGTCGACCCCCATGACGATCTGCACGTCGGCGCCGCGGGCGGCCGCGCCCAGCCGCTCGGTCACCGGGCCGGGCACCACCACCGACTGCTCCAGCAGCCGCACGTGCCAGGCCTCGTCCTCGCCCGGCAGCACCTCGTCGACCCAGGCCGGCCAGGCGGGCAGGAACGCCTCGGGGAAGACCACCAGCCGCGCCCCCTCCGCCCCCGCCTTCTCGATCAGGGCCTCCGCCTTCTGCAGGCTGGCCTCCAGGTCCAGGAACACCGGGGCGGCCTGGACCGCCGCCACCTTCACCTTCGCCGTCCGTCCCATGGCGTCCCTCCCGCCGGTGGCGACCCGCTTCCGGCCGTTCACTGTGACCATACGTCGTGGCCCGCACCTGTCGGCGGTAGCGTACGGGGCTACTCTGGCGGCGGAAAGCCGTCCGCGATCGACCCGGTGTGCGCCACCGTCTTCATCCCGAAGGCGGCAAGATCGTGTGGTGCGTCCTGAGCCTGTAGGACGGCTGCCCTGGCTACAGGCGGCGTCCGGCGGCGAGCAGGCTGACCCCTGGGAAGTCGAGCCCGGCCGGGGTCCGGTAGGGGCGGGCGGCCGCTTCGAGGCGGGCCCGCAGCTCGTCCATGGCGGGCTCGGGCAACGCGGCCAGCCGCTTGGCCAGCGGCCCGGCGAGCGCCGACGTCCTGGTCCACCAGGCGTCGAAGGAGGCGTCCCGCAGCGGCGTCGGCACCTCGGTGACGGCGACGCCGGCGAGCCCGGCGCCGGCGAGTAGGCGGGCCAGCCGCTCGGGGTCGTCGAGCGCGAACGGCCCGGGGATG
>DATENJ010000504.1:0-2389 GCA_035275125.1 Actinomycetes bacterium
CGATCAGGCGGAGCCCGGCCCGCATCAACTGGTCGTCGTCGACCAGCAGGACCTCGATCACCGGGGCACCCCCCTGGGGTTCCCCGGACCCCTCCGGATCACCGGGCCACCTCCCAGACCAGCTCGGCGGTGACCACGAACCTGCCCTGGCTGTCGCGGTCGATGCCCACCCGCCCGCCGTGCATGGCCGCCCGCTCGTTCATCCCCAGGATGCCGCGGCCGGGCTGGAGCGCCGACGGGTCACCGCCGCCGTCGTCGGCGACCTGGAGGCGGACCCGGCGGCCGGCCACCTCGACCTGGACGCTGGCCGACCCGGCGCGGGCGTGCTTCATGGTGTTGGTCAGGGCCTCCTGGACGATGCGGTAGGCGGCCAGCCCGACGCTGGCCGGGACCTCGCCGGTGTCCCCCGTGACCTGGACGTCGACCTTGAGTCCGGTGTCGGTGACGGTCCTGGCCAGCTCGCCCAGGTCGCCGATCCCGGGGGCGGGCAGCAGCTCCCGGCCGGCCTGGTCGCGGCGGAGCACGGCCAGGACCCGGTCGAGCTCGGACAGGGCGGCCCGGCCGGTCCGCTCGATGGTCTCGAACGCCTGGCGGGCGATGCCGCTGTCGTGGTCGACCGCCTGCCGGCCGGCGCCGGCGTGGACGACCATCACGTTGACCGTGTGCCCGATGATGTCGTGGAGCTCGTGGGCGATCCGGCTCCGCTCCTCCTCAAGGGCGAGGCGCTCCTCGTTGGCCTCGGCGAGCTTCCGGGCCAGGTCGCGCTCGGCCCGCAGCTGGACCTGCTCGAGGCGGGCGCCGTACACCCGCCCGATCAGCCAGGCCACCACCCACAAGGCCACCACCGTCGCGGCCAGCGACACGCTGCCCTCGGAGGGGAACCGCACGAAGTAGAAGACCACCCCGCCGACCAGGGCCGGGAGCGCCACCCAGGCCTGGCGGCTGGTCCCGTATGCGGCGATCGAGTAGGTGACGACCAGGTTGGTCCACTGGTAGACGTCGCTCGAGTAGCCGGCGGCGGTCAGGGCCACCACGGCGGCGCTGTTGACCCAGAAGGCGGCCACGGGCCGCGTGCGGCGCCAGACCAGGGCCGCGGAGGCGACCAGCGTGAGGGCCGAGGCCACCACCCGGAGCCCGATGGGGTAGTCGTCGCCCAGGCTGAAGACCCAGACCTCAACCTGGGTCACGCCGGCGAACGCGGCCGCCAGCAGCAGGTCGGCCGGCCGCCGCAAGCTCGTCGCAGTGGTCATCGCCAGATGGTCCCCGAGCGGTCAGGCTGCCGTCATCGACCGTGATTGTTCCTCATGGGCCCGGTCCAGGCCGCTTCCGATGCGCAGGAACCCGGCCGCGATCCCGGCCAGGGAGGCGGCCAGCCCGGCGCTCCAGATGGTCGGGTCGAGCGGGGCGTGGCCGGTGATGGTCTGCGCGGAGGCGAACACCAGCACGGCGGCGTACGACCAGACGACCAGGCGCACGGCCCGGCGCCGGGTTGGCTCGGTCAGGCGGCTGCGGCGAGCAAGGACGGCGGCCAGGATGAACACCTGGATGCCGTGGAGGGCGACCGCGTGCGGGAACTTGGCCACGCCCCGCTGGCCGTACACGACGGTGTCGGGGACGGCCCTGTGGGTCTCGACGAAGTCGTTGCCGAGCTCGATGATCCACTGGCCGAACCCGAGCCCGGTCACGATGAGGACCAGGCCGCCGACCACGGCCAGGCGGACCAGCCGGTCCCGCGGGGGCCGGGCCAGCGACCAGACGAGGACGGCGACCAGGCACAGCGACATGACCCCGACCATGGCCGCCATGGCGACGAACACGGCCGCGTCGCCGGCCGCCAGCGTGTTGAAGTGCGACGCCCGGCCGCGCCAGGCCTGCATGGTGATGAGCCCGACCTCGACGGTCGAGGACACCAGCAGGGTCCAGGCGATCGTGCCGGCGAGCTTGGGGCGGTCGCCGAGCCGGTCCAGCACCCAGCCGATGGCGGCCAGGAGCAGGGCGATCGACACCGAGAAGGTCAGCGGCTTGCGGAACGAGACCGCACCCGACCAGGCCCAGCCGTTGGCGGCCAGGACGACCAGGTGGACCAGCCCGGAGACGAGCCAGGCGACGGCCCCGGCGTAGAGGACGCGGGCGGGACGGCGGATCGGGCGCAGGTCGGCGACCAGGTTACGGACCACGGTGGCGGGCATCTCTCGGGCTCCTGTGACGGGGTGTCCCAGCAGCCCAAATGTAGGAACTGGGCGGGTCGCGCGTCGTCACCCCTGGCGGTGAATCCGTGGTCACCCCGGAGATCGACGGGGCCGGCACGCGGTGGTGGGGCGGGCCGGCGTCAGCCCGGGAGGACGGCCGCGGCGAGCTCGGCGGCGGGGTCAGGCGCGCCGTCGAGGAC
>DATENJ010000505.1:0-8556 GCA_035275125.1 Actinomycetes bacterium
GCGACCCGCTCGACCGCCCGGTCGACGAGGTCCTCCGCGACATCTCGTGGCGCAAGGTCAGCGTCGAGGGCGCCCGTGCGGACTACGGCGTCGTCGTCCTGGACGACGGCACCGCCGACGAGGCGGCCTCGGACGCCCTCCGGGCGGCCCGGCCGGCGGCCAGGACCGGGCAGGAACCCTTCTTCGACCGCGGCCCCGGGTATGCGATGCTCGCCGGGCAGCCAACCGCTGATATCGATCAAGTTTGACAGGGTAGGGTGACCGCCATGGAGCGCAACGTCTACCTGACCGCGATCGAGCCCGGCAGTGGCAAGTCCGCGGTCGCCCTCGGGGTCATGGAGGCGCTGGCCTCGCTGGGCCGGGTCGGCTACTTCCGGCCGATCGTTGCCGGCGGTGCGCAGCCCGACAACGACATCGAGCTGATCCGGCGCTGGTACCGCCTCCCCCAGACCTACGAGGAGTCGTTCGGGGCGGTGGTCGACGACCTGTCCGCGATGGGCGACCGCGGCAGCTACGAGGAGCTGCTCAAGCGGATCCTCGACGCCTACAAGCGGCTGGACGACACCACCGACCTGCTCCTGGTCGAGGGGAGCGACTTCAGCGAGGCGTCGCGGGCGCTGGAGTTCGACTTCAACGCCGACATGGCCAACCACCTCGGCTGCCCGGTGCTGCTGGTGGTGCGGGGCAGCGACCGGTCGGTGGAGCGGGTGCTGGAGGTCGTGCAGCTGGCCCACGGGTCGCTCACCGGTCGCGGCTGCACCATCCTGGCCACCATCTGCAACCGGGTCGGCCCCGAGCTGGTCGACGAGCTGCGCGAGCGGGTCCACGAGGTGGTCGGCGACGAGCCGGCGTACGTGCTGCCCGAGGTCCCGGAGCTGGCCGCGCCCACCGTGGCCGAGGTCGCCAACGCCCTGGCCGCCGAGTTCCTGCGGCCAATTCGCGGGGCCGAGGAGCCGAGCACCCGCCGCGAGGTCGGCCACGTGATCGTCGGGGCCATGAGCCTGCCCCACTTCCTTGAGCACATCAGCGACGGCGACATGATCATCACCCCCGGCGACCGGGCCGACCTGATCGTCGGCAGCCTGGCCTCCCGGTTCTCCGGCACCTACCCGAACATCGCCGGGCTGGTCCTGACCGGCGGGCTGGTCCCCGAGCCCTCGGTGCTGCGGCTGATCGACGGGCTCGGCGGCTCGGAGGTGCCGGTGCTGGCCACCGGGGCCGACACCTACCGGACGGCGGCCACCGTCTCCGGCGTGCGGGGGGTGCTCACGCCCGAGAGCGAGCGCAAGGTCGCCGCCGCCCTCGGCGTGTTCAGCGCCAACGTCGACCGCCAGGGGCTGCTGGGCCGCCTCGAGGTCACCCGGACCGAGCGGGTCACCCCGCTGATGTTCGAGCAGCGGCTGGTCGAGCGGGCCAAGGCCGACCGCCGCCACATCGTCCTGCCCGAGGGCAGCGACGACCGGGTGCTGCGGGCGGCCGAGCAGGTGCTGCTGCGCGGCATCGCCGACCTCACCGTGCTCGGCGACCCCGACGCCATCAAGGACCGCGGCGCCGCCCTCGGCCTGGAGCTGGACGGCCTCCAGGTGGTCGACCCGCTGCGGTCGGAGTGGCGCCAGGACTTCGCCGACACCTACTACGAGCTGCGCCGCCACAAGGGCGTGGCCCGGCCGGTGGCCGAGGACCTGCTGGCCGACGTCTCCTACTTCGGCACCATGATGGTCTACAAGGACCTGGCCGACGGGATGGTGTCGGGGGCGGCCCACACCACCGCCCACACCATCCGGCCAGCCTTCGAGTTCATCCGCACCGTGCCCGGCACCTCGATCGTGTCCAGCGTGTTCCTGATGCTGCTGACCGACCGGGTGCTGATCTACGGCGACTGCGCCGTCGTCCCCAACCCCAACGCCGAGCAGCTGGCCGACATCGCGGTCGCCTCGGCGGCCACCGCCGCCCAGTTCGGCATCGAGCCGCGGGTGGCGCTGCTCTCCTACTCGACCGGCGAGTCGGGTGCGGGCAGCGACGTCGAGAAGGTCCGCGAGGCGACCGGGATCGCCAGGAAGCGCCGGCCCGACCTGCTGATCGAGGGGCCGATCCAGTACGACGCGGCCATCGACCCCGCGGTCGCCCGCGCCAAGCTGCCCGACAGCCAGGTCGCCGGCCGGGCCACCGTGTTCGTGTTCCCCGACCTCAACACCGGCAACAACACCTACAAGGCGGTGCAGCGCTCGGCCAACGCGGTCGCCGTCGGCCCGATCCTCCAGGGCCTGCGCAAGCCGGTCAACGACCTGTCCCGGGGCGCCCTGGTCGCCGACATCGTCAACACCGTGGCCATCACCGCCATCCAGGCCCAGGGAACCACCGGGGTGGGCCCCCGATGAGTCGGGTCCTTGTCGTCAACACCGGGTCGTCGTCCATCAAGTACCAGCTGTTCGAGATGGACCCCGAGAAGGTGCTGGCCTCGGGGCTGGTCGAGCGGATCGGGGAGGCCGGGTCCAAGCTGACCCACCGGGCCGGCGACGCCGAGCCGCTGGTCGTCGAGGAGCGGATGGCCGACCACTCGGACGGGTTCGACCAGGTCTTCAAGGCGTTCGAGAAGGCCGGCGGGCCGATCACCGACCTGGCCGGCATCGGCCACCGGGTGGTCCACGGCGGGGACCGGCTCACCGCCCCGACCCTGGTCGACGACGCCACCATCCAGGCCATCGCCGACCAGGCCCCCCTGGCCCCGCTGCACAACCCGCCCAACCTGCTCGGCATCCGGATTGCCATGGCCAGCTTCCCCGAGACCCCGCAGGTGGCCGTGTTCGACACCGCCTTCCACCAGACGATGCCGCCCCGCGCCTACCGCTACGCCCTGCCCGCCGACCTGGCCGGCGAGCTGCGCATCCGGCGCTACGGCTTCCACGGCACCTCCCACGCCTACGTCGCCCGCAAGGCGGCCGAGCACCTCGGCCGCCCGGCCGCCGAGCTCAACCTGGTCACCCTGCACCTGGGCAACGGGGCCAGCGCGGCCGCGGTGGCCGGCGGCCGCTGCATCGACACCTCGATGGGCCTGACGCCGCTGGAGGGCCTGGTCATGGGCACCCGCAGCGGCGACCTGGACCCGGCGGTCGTGTTCTACCTGCACCGCGAGGCCGGACTGTCGGTCGACGACATCGACGACCTGCTCAACAAGCGCAGCGGCATGCTCGGCCTGGCCGGGGCCAACGACATGCGCGAGGTCGCCCGCCTGGTCGCCGACGGCGACCCGGCGGCCACCGACGCCCTGGACGTCTACTGCTACCGCATCCGCAAGTACGTCGGCGCCTACACCGCCGCCCTCGGCCGGCTGGACGCGCTCGTCTTCACCGCCGGGATCGGGGAGAACAACGACGCCGTCAGGGCCGGCGTCTGCCAGGGCCTTGAGGGCCTCGGCGTCATCCTCAACGCCAAGCGCAACAAGGGCCGCTCCAAGGGCCCACGGACGATCTCGGCCGACGACAGCCCGGTGGCCGTGCTGGTCGTGCCCACCAACGAGGAGCTGGAGATCGCCGAGCAGACCCTGGCCGTCGTCCGCGGGTAGCTCACCGGGCCGGCTGGCGCAGCCAGACCGACACCCGGGTCGGCTGCATCGTCTGGTCGGCCACCGCCACCAGCTCGGCGGTCAGGGCGTCCAGGTCCACCTGCTCGCGGAGCCGGGCGCTGAACCCCTGGATGGTCCGGGCGGCGTCGTAGCGGCGCCGGTTGAAGCGGCGGTCGACCACCCCCTGGACCCGCCGCCGGGCGGGCTGGAACACCGCCGCCACGGCCAGGGTGGCCCCGGCCACGACCAGGCTGGACCCTTCGGGCAGCAGCCGGCCCAGGCCGAGGACCACGGCGGCGTAGCCCAGCCCGAGCAGGACCGTGAGCAGCCCGTAGGCCAGGGTGCGGCTGACGATACGGTCCAGGTCGTACAGCCGGTAGCGAAGGATCGCCGCCCCGGTGGCCAGCGGCATCAGCCCCAGCACGACCGCCGACACCCAGCCGAGCAGGACCTCGTCCCCGCTGTCGCCCACCAGCCCAAGCGCCAGAGCCAGGGCCGTCACCACCAGCACGGCCGCGGCCAGGGCGGCGGCAAGGGCCAGCCAGCGCAGCTGCTGGCGCTCGACCCCGCGGGAGCGGCGGAACCGCAGCAGCAGCGACCCGGCCGCCACCGGCGGCCCCAGCGCGGTGAGGATCCAGGCCACGCCGCCGACGGGCCGCAGCAGGCCGGTCAGCGCGGGCGCGGCCAGCGGGTTCGGAACCGCCTGGTAGGGCGGGTCAAGGGGCAGGAGCAGCGAGGACACCAGCGCCAGCACCGGCGCGACGCCCAGGAGCCACGCCCACCAGCGCCAGCGGGGCGACGGCAGCGACCCGGTCGGGGTGAGGAGCAGGACGAACTGCAGGCAGGTGAGGGCGCCAATGATGCTCACCCCGTGGTAGACGGCCGCCAGGTCGGCCCCCGGGAGCGACCCTGGCCAGGCCACCAGCCCGTAGTTGGCGTAGCCGGTGGCCACGCCGGACAGGGCCACCGGCAGGCCGAGGCCGAGCAGCAGCCAGCCCACCGGATGGCGAGGCCGGCGGCTGGCCAGCAGCGCCCCGACGGTGGTGGCGCTCAGGGTGGCCAGCACGTAGGCGGGGATGTCGGAGGTGAGCAGGGCCAGGTCGGGCCGGCCGGCCTCGGTCAGCAGCCGGTCGAGCCAGCCCACCAGGGCAAGGGCGACCAGGGTGAGCGCCCAGAGCGCCCAGGCCAGCGCAGCCATCCACCCTCCCGGGGACGTCGGTCTCGGCGCATTGTCGCCCGGCTGCGTCCCGGGATCGTTACGGAGGCCGTTGCCCCCGGGCCGCGCCGTAGACTTCGGCCATGACGACACAACGGGTAGGGATCGTGGGGGGCGGCATCGTCGGGGTCGCCCTGGCCCACCATATCGCCGGCCGGGGCCGGGACGTGGCCGTGACCGTGCTCGAGAAGGAGCCGGACCTGGCCATGCACCAGACCGGCCGCAACAGCGGGGTCGTGCACGCCGGCCTCTACTACACCCCGGGGTCGCTCAAGGCCCGGCTCTGCCGCCGCGGGGTCGAGCTGCTGGGCGAGCTCTGCGCCCGCCACGGCCTGGCCTACGACGAGTGCGGCAAGGTGGTCGTCGCCCTCGACGAGGGCGAGCTGGGCCGCCTTGAGGCCATCCACGAGCGGGCGGTGGCCAACGGCGTCCCCGGGGTGCGGATGGTCGGCCGCGACGAGCTGCACGAGCTCGAGCCGAACGTCCAGGGGATCGCCGCCCTGCACTCGCCCCACACCGCGGTGGTCGACTTCGGCGCCGTGACCCGGCGGCTGGCCGCGGACGCGGCCGCGCTAGGGGCCGAGATCCGCACCGGCGTCGCTGTCCGGCGCGTCACCCAGGACGCCGCCGGGGTGGCCGTCGAGGCCGGCGGCGAGCGGCTGGCCTTCGACGACCTGGTCATCTGCGGCGGGCTGCACACCGACCGCCTGGCCCGCCTGGCCGGCCACGACGACGACCCCCGGGTGGTGCCGTTCCGGGGCGAGTACTACGAGCTCGCCCCGGGCCGCCGCGACCTGGTCAACGGCCTCGTCTACCCGGTGCCCGACCCGCGCTACCCGTTCCTCGGGGTCCATCTGACCAAGCGGGTCGACGGCGGGGTCCTTGTCGGCCCCAACGCCGTCCTCGCCCTGGCCAGGGAGGGCTACCGCTGGCGCGACCTGCGCCTCGGCGACCTGGCCGAGACCCTGGCCTGGCCCGGCTTCCGGCGCATGGCCGCCCGCCACTGGCGCACCGGGGCCCGCGAGGTCGTCGGGTCGCTGAGCCGCCGCGCCTTCTGCAACGCCGCCCGCCGCTATGTCCCCGCCCTACGCCCCGACGACCTCCACCGCACCCGCAGCGGCGTCAGAGCCCAGGCCGTGGCCCGCGACGGCACCCTGGTCGACGACTTCCGCATCAGCCGCAAGGGCCGCGTCGTCGCCATCCGCAACGCCCCCTCCCCGGCCGCGACCTCCTCAATGGCCATCGCCGAGCACATCGCCGCCTGGCTGTTCGAGAACGACCCCCTGGACCCCGACCCGCACTGACAGGCACGCCACGGGCGCCGATGGATATCCACAACCACCGAGGATCGCTTTCTCTTGTCGCTGTCTCCGCGTAGCGTGGAGAGAGATCCAGTCCGACCAGCAAGGGGAGAGCCAATGAGCAGCGCAGCGACTCCCGACGACTCCCATCAGGTCGATGAGGTCCTGCGCCACCGAACTGGCGAGTTGGACCCAGTTGCGGACGACCTCCGGGCCGCATTGCTGCGCGGAGCGTCACCCGAGTCGCTCGGGCTGACTGACGACGGCCTTGCCACCGTGCTCGAGGAGCGCGGCATCGGCTAGTGGCCAGCTATCACGTCCTCGAGGTCCCAGAGGTACTCGACACATACAGGCAGGCATCCCCCGAGCTGCTGGTCAGGCTCGGCGGGACGGTGTACCCAGCGTTGCGTGTCGCCCCACCAACGACACCGGACGGTACCCGATCCGCTACCGACAAGGTGGTTGGTACACCTTCGAGGTCGAGACCACCGGTGGTGGACTTCACTACCTGGTGTATCAGGTAATCGAGGAGGTTCACGAGTGCTGGTGTTCGGCCTGGTCACCTTCCGCGGTCCGTGATGCCGGCCCAGGGGTCGTAGTCGACCTCAAGGGCCTCCTGGGTAGGGCGGTGGTCCTCGGGGACGTTGCGGAGGTTCAGCCGGATCCGGTACCAGGTCGTGCTCCGGCCCCGCATCGAGTCGACCAGCACGTCGGTCGGGCCGAGGAGCGGCCAGACGTCGCCGTGGCGGGCCTTCCAGCGCTCGAGGCCCTCGCGGGCCTCGGCCTCGGTGGCCGCCCGGGCGACCTCGATCAGGGGCATGGTGGTGCGCCGGCGGCCGGTCGGCCCGGCCGTCTTGCCAGGGGCCGGCGGGGGGACGAACCCCTCGCGGACGGCCGGGCCCGGCATCCGCCGCTTGGACGGCTGGGCCCGGGCCGGCTCGCCCTCGGCCTTGACGAAGTGGGGCGGCCACGGGGCGTCGGCGAACCCGGCCTCCTCGTGCTGGTCGGCCAGCTCAAGCAGCGCCGCCAGGGACCCGGCCTGGTCGTCGATCCCGTCGGAGGCGTCGCCGGCCTCCCTGACGATCTCGGGCACGGTGTCGATGGTGAACGCCTCCGGGCGGCAGTCCGGCACCTGGTCCCAGGTCAGCGGCATCGACACCCGCGCGTCAGCGGTCGGGCGGACCGAGTAGGCCGAGGCCACCGTCCGGTCCTTGGCGTTCTGGTTGTAGTCGAGGAACACCCCGTGGCGCTCCTCCTTCCACCAGCGGCTGGAGGCGATATCGGGAGCGCGCCGCTCGACCTCGCGGGCCAGCGCGACCGCGGCCCGCCGGACCTCGGGGAAGGTCCATTGGCGCTGGATCCGGCAGTAGACGTGGAAGCCCCGCGACCCGGACGTCTTGGGCCACCCGACCAGCCCGAAGTCCTCAAGGGTCTCCCGGCTCACCAGGGCCACCTGGAGCACGTCCGGCCACGGCACCCCGGGCATCGGGTCGAGGTCGACCCGCAGCTCGTCGGGATGGTCCAGGTCGCCGGCCCGCACCGGGTGGGGGTTGAGGTCGATGCAGCCCAGGTTGACCACCCAGGCCAGCTGGGCCGCGTCCCGGACGACGATCTCATGGGCGCTTCGTCCCGAGGGGAACTTGAGCTCGACCGTCTCCACCCACTCGGGCCGCTTCTCGGGCGCCCGCTTCTGGAAGAAGAACTCGCCCTCGGCCCCGTTCACGAACCGCTTGAGAGCCATCGGCCGGTCGGCCACCCCCCGCAGCGCCCCCTCGGCCACGGCCAGGTAGTAGTTCACCAGGTCGAGCTTGGTATGCCCGGTCCGGGGGAAATACACCTTGTCCGGGTTGCTGACGGTGACCTCACGACCAGCGACCTCGAGGACCAGCTTCCGGGTGGCCATGCCCCAAGGGTACGACACCCGCGGCCCGGTGGCCCTCAGCCCTCCTGCTCCACCCCGACCGAGGTGTGGGTGTGGACGACCTTCCAGGCCCCGTCCTGGCGGTGGAGCACGAACGTCAGCCGGGTCTCGAACCGCCCTCCGCCGGCCAGCTCGATGGTCGGCCGGTCGACGACCCAGCCGACGTCACCGCACTCGTAGGCCAGCAGCTCCCCCGGGGTCACCCGGTTGCCCGCCCACTCCCAGTACGGCGTAGAACCCCTCCACCGCGTCGGCGTCCCCCGAGCCCATCGCCTGGTACAGCTCCCGGACCATCCCGGCCAGCGCCGGCGACCGCCTGATCTCCATGCCCCCGCCTTCCGTTGTCTCAGGACTCGAGGACCTCGACCCTGAAGCCCCCCTCGTCGGCGGTGACCAGCACTCCGGCGCCCTTGGCGAGCGGGGCGACCAGCTCCCCGGTGAGGCCGAGCACCGCCGCCTCGTTGGTCGGGCTGTGGCCAACCGCCAGGGCCCGCTCGCCGTCCCCGAGCCGCTCCAGCACCCGGCCCAGCGCCGCCCCCAGCCCGGCCGCCTCCGC
>DATENJ010000506.1:0-2459 GCA_035275125.1 Actinomycetes bacterium
CCTGGCCGCCGACGCCGTCGGGGCCGCGCTCGACCCGGCCGCCCTGGCCGCCGCCCTGGCCGCCGGGCAGGCTCTGGCCACCGACGACGCCCTGCGGGAAGTGATTGCCAGCGCCGGAGCCGGGGGAGACCATAGACAGGATGGCCAAACCCACTGACCCCACCGAGGCCGCGGCCGAGGCCGACGACGGCCTGGCCGTGGGGCGGCAGACGCCGCTGGAGCCCGACGGCCTCGAGGGGCCGAGCCCGTTCCCGCCTATCGCCGAGTACGCGTTCCTGTCCGACTGCGAGACCAACGCGCTGATCGCGCCCAGCGGCAATGTCGAGTGGCTGTGCTCACCCCGGCCCGACGGGCGCAGCGTGTTCGCCGACATGCTTGACCGGGCCGCCGGCGGCTTCCGGCTCGGCCCCACCGGGGTCGCGGTGCCGGCCGGGCGGCGCTACCTGCCGGGGACGCTGGTCCTGGAGACGACCTGGCGGGCCCGCGGCGGCTGGATCGTGGTCCGGGACGCCATGTGCATCGGCCCCTGGTACCACCAGCAGCGCCGGTCCGGGACCCACCGGCGGCCCCCAACCGACTTCGAGGCCGAGCATATCCTGCTCCGCACGGTGAAGTGCATCATCGGCGACGTCGAGCTGAGCCTGGACTGCGAGCCGGTGTTCAACTACGGACGAACCGAGGCCCGCTGGGAGTACTCCGGCCAGGGCTACGGGGAGGCCATCGCCCACGGCGGCGAGGGCGACGTCCAGCTGCGGCTGGTCACCGACCTCAGAGTCGGCTTCGAGGGCCGCGGCGCCCACGCCCGGACCACCCTGCGCGAGGGCGACCGGGCCTTCGTCGCCCTGTGCTGGCCACGCTCGCAGTGGTCGGCCTCCGAGGAGTACTGGGCCGAGCGGGCCCCGCCGGCCAACGCCGACGAGGCGTTCGAGCGGATGGAGCGGACCTCGGAGTTCTGGCGGGGCTGGATCAACCAGGGCGTGTTCCCCGAGCACCGCTGGCAGAGCCACCTCCAGCGCAGCGCCCTGACCCTCAAGGGCCTGACGTATGCGCCCACCGGGGCGCTGCTGGCGGCGGCGACCAGCTCGCTGCCCGAGACGCCCGGGGGCTCGCGCAACTACGACTACCGCTACACCTGGATCCGCGACGCCACCTTCATGCTGTGGGGCCTGTACACCCTCGGGTTCGAGCGCGAGGCCAACGACTTCTTCTACTTCGTGGCCGACGTCTGCGACGGCGAGGAGGACGAGCTCCAGATCATGTACGGGGTCGGGGGCGAGCGGGAGCTGCCCGAGGAGGAGCTCGAGCACCTGAACGGGTACGAGGAAGCCCGCCCGGTCCGGATCGGCAACGCCGCCGCCACCCAGCGCCAGCACGACGTCTGGGGGGCCGTGCTCGACTCGGTCTACCTGCACACCAAATCCCGCGACTACCTGCCTGAGCGGGTCTGGCCGATGCTGAAGCGGGCCGTCGAGTGCGCGATCAACAACTGGAGCAAGCCCGACCAGGGGATCTGGGAGGTCAGGGGACCGCCCCGGCACTTCACCTCCTCCAAGCTGATGTGCTGGGTGGCCTGCGACCGCGGGGCGCGGCTGGCCAAGCTGCACGGCGACCGCGACCTGGCCACCACCTGGCGCAAGGCGGCCGACGAGATCCACGCCGACATCCTCGAGCATGGGGTCGACGAGCGGGGCGTGTTCGTCCAGCACTACGAGACCACCGCCCTTGACGCCTCGGTCCTACTCATGCCGCTGCTGCGGTTCCTGCCCCCCGAGGACCCCCGCATCCGCGACACCGTCCTGGCCATCGCCGACGAGCTGACCGTCGACGAGCTGGTGATGCGCTACCGGGTCGAGGAGACCGAGGACGGCTTCTCGGGCGAGGAGGGCACCTTCACCATCTGCTCGTTCTGGCTGGTGTCGGCCCTGGTCGAGATCGGCGAGGTCGCCCGGGCCAGGCAGCTGTGCGAGAAGCTGCTGTCGTACGCCAGCCCGCTCCAGCTGTACGCCGAGGAGATCGACCCCCGCTCGGGCCGCCACCTCGGCAACTTCCCCCAGGCGTTCACCCACCTGGCCCTCATCAACGCGGTCATGCACGTGATCCGGGCCGAGTCCGGCGGCGACGCCACCCGCTTCCGCCCCAAGGGCGTCTCCCTCCTGTGACCCCGTGGAGGCGCCAGCGGGCGCCAGGCGCCTGACGGCCAGAATGCGGTTCCAGATGTCCCCACGGTCCCGCACGGCACGGCCATTCCGCACGGTGCGCCCGTCCCGGACGGCGTGGCCGTCCCGCACGGAGCGGCGGTCCCGCGCGGTGATGCTGCTGATCTGCGCGGTGGCCGCCGCGTCCGGAGTGCTCGCGGGCTGCGCGGGCGGCCGGGAACCCGGCCCGCCGGCCGCGGGTCCCCCGGTGGGGGAGGCTACCTCCAGCAGCGGAACGGGTGCGCACGGGAATCCACAGGCCTC
>DATENJ010000507.1:0-4786 GCA_035275125.1 Actinomycetes bacterium
CCAGGGCGGCGCTGGCGGCCAGGAACCCGAGCCCGTCGTTGTAGGCGAAGGCCGACACGTGCGGCAGGCTCGGCAGCAGCGCCGCCAGCCAGGCCGCGCCGACGGCCACCCGAGGCCGGTCAGGGACCAGGACCAGCGCCAGCCAGGCGACCATGACCAGCCCGCCGGCGGCCAGCGCGGCCGACAGCAGCCTGGCGGCGAGGAACCCCGCCCTCGGCGTGCCGAACCGCTCCCCGAGCCCGAGGGGCAGCGCCGAGATCGCGTAGAACAGCGGCGGGTGGTTGGCCACATAGACCCGCCGGGGCCGGCCGTCGTCGGGCATGAGCGGCACCCGGTCCGCCGGGAGCGGCGCGGTCAGGGTGGGGAGCCGGCCGTCCAGCAGCGTCGCCGCATACCCGACGTGGTACAGCTCGTCGGGCGGCAGGTACGGGCGGACGGCGGCGGCCTGCACGCCGGCGAGGACGAGGAAGGCCAGCACCGCGCCGGCCACGCCCAGCCGGACGGCGCGCCGCTCACGGAGATCGGGGTCGCTGTGCACCGCCGCAGCCTACGGGCGGTCCCTGCCCCGTCCCCGTCCGGTCCGACCACCTTGCCTGGCTTCGGCACCGGGTTCACCGATCCTTCACGGGAGTTTCGGCTCGGGGCAAGCCGGCGCTCGCCCACTGGCCGGGTGCCGTGCGCGAGGGTGGAAACGGTCGTCAGGAGCAGCCTCCGGCAACCACGCACGCCCGGAATGGCAACCTACGAGGAGCCCCCCATGCCCCCCGGACGCTCGTCCTGGCTCGCACGACGGGTCGGTCTCGCCCGCTCACGCCAACTCCTCCGGCGCTCCCTTGAGCTCGACGGAACGGCCCTGGCCGCGGTGATCTCCAGGCCGCTGGCGGTGGCGAGGGTGTCGCGGTGAGCCCCGAGGTCACCGTCGTGCTGCCCTGCTACAACGAGCGCGACCACGTCGAGCTGGAGATCAAGCGCATCCGGGCGGCCCTTGAGGCTGCCGGGATGAGCTACGAGCTGCTCTGCGTCGACGACGGGTCCACCGACGGCACCCGCGACGTCCTCCAGAGCATCGACGACATCCGGACCATCCTGCTCCCGCGCAACCAGGGCTCGGGCACGGCCAGGCGGATCGGCACCCAGCAGGCCCGCGGCCGGGTGGTGGTCTGGACCGACGCCGACATGACCTATCCCAACGAGCTGATCCCCGAGCTGGTCGCCCAGGTGGACGGCACCTACGACCAGGTCGTCGGGGCCCGCAGAACCGAGGCCGGGACCTACAAGCTGGCCCGGGTGCCGGCCAAATGGGCCATCCGCAAGCTGGCCTCGTTCCTCACCAGCACCGACATCCCCGACCTCAACTCGGGCCTGCGGGCCTTCCGGCGAGACGTCGCCCAGCCCTACCTGCGGCTGCTCCCGGCGGGGTTCTCGTGCGTGACCACCATCACCCTTGCCTTCCTGTCCAACGGCCACCAGGTCAAGTACGTCCCCATCGACTACTTCAGACGGGCCGGCCGGTCCAAGTTCCACCCCTTCAGGGACGCCTACAACTACTTCCTCCAGGTCCTGCGGATGGTGATGTACTTCAACCCGCTGCGGGTGCTGATGCCGGTGGCGCTGACCCTGCTGGCGGCGACGTTCGCCAAGGCCGGGGTCGACCTGGTCGTCCACGACCTGCGGGTGACCGGCTCGACGGTGCTGGTCGGGCTGGCCGCCTTCAACATCATGGCCATCGCCCTGCTCGCCGACCTGGTCGTGCGGCGCACCGCCACCGACTGATGGCCGCCCCGGAGACCGTCGGGGTGGTCATCGGCAACCACACCCAGAAGTACACCGCCCGCAACCCGGCCATCCGGCTGCTCACCGAACGCTGGGTGGCCAACCTGGACCGGGCCTTCGGCCAGCTCGGCGGCGACGCGCACGGCCCGCCGGAGCAGGCGCTCGAGGTCGGCTGCGGCGAGGGGGTGGTCGCCGACCGGATGCACCGCCGCTGGGGCGAGGTGGTCGCCCTCGACCTGCCCGACGCCGGCCTGCGGGCCGACTGGCGCCGCTATCGCGGCCCCCGGTTCCTGCACGCCAGCGCGCACGAGCTGCCGTTCGCCGACAACCGGTTCGACGTGGTGGTGGCGGCCGAGGTGCTGGAGCACCTGCCCGACCCGGACCGGGGACTGCGGGAGATGGCCAGGGTCGGCCGCCGCCACCTGGTGCTCTCGGTACCGAGGGAACCGGTGTTCCGCTCCTGCAACCTGGTGGCCGGGCGGTATGTGCGCGACCTTGGCAACACCCCCGGGCATCTCAACCACTGGTCAAGGCGGAGCTTCGTCCGCTTCGTCTCCCAGGTCGCCGAGGTCCGGGAGGTGACCAGCCCGTTCCCTTGGACGACGGTCTGGGCCGTGCTGCCCGGCGGCGAGCCCTAGCGGGGGCGCCGTACGGCCAGCAGCGCGACCGCGCACCAGCCGAGGTCGGCGAGCACGAACAGCAGCCGCGACACCACCGCCACCACGGTGCCCTGGGGCCTGGTCAGCACCCCGCCCAGCAGCAGGACCAGGGCGGCCTCGCGGACGCCGGCCCCGGCGGGAGCGACCAGAAGCAGGAACCCGGCACACCAGGCGGCCGCGAACGCCCCCGTGGCCCTGGCCAGGAGGAGTTGGCCCCCGGCCCCGAGCTGGGCGGCCAGCACCCAGATGTGGACGCCGTAGGCCAGCCAGGACACCAGCGCCCAGCCCGCCGCCCGCAGCACACCGGTGGCCGAGAGCATGGCCGGCAACGGCGGCCGCCGGGCCAGGCGGACGACCAGGGCGAGGAGCCGGTTGAGCACCGGCGGGGCGATCGCCAGCAGGGCAAGAGGAAGGGTGGCCAGCAGCCACCAGTAGGTGTGGACGGCGTCCGGGCCCAGTAGCGGCGCGGTCGCGGCGGCCACCACCAGCCCGGTGCCGACAACCACGAGCAGGAACACACCGACGGCCGCCCCCGACGTCCGCTCCGGGACCTTGTGGTCGCGTCCCAGCTCCATCTGGGCCATCACCGGCCACACCGAACCGGGGAGGTACTTGCCGAGCTGGCCGATGAAGAACACCCGCGCGCCAGCTCCCACCGGCAGCCGCCCGCCCAGCTCGGCCAGGACCGCCCGCCAGCACAGGAAGGTGGCCACGACGCCGGCGAGCACGGCGGCAAGGGCGGCGGCCAGCGACCCGACCGAGAGCTGGCCGAGCAGCGGCCGCACCGTCCCCCACTGGGCCGCCAGCGACCACACAAGGGCGCCAAGGAAGCCGGCCAGCACCGCGAGTCGGATGGCGCGTCGCCGCCGCGAGGGGCCCCTGACGGCCCGGGCCGGGCCGGCGGGCTCGACGACATCGGCTTGGGGGGGCATCCCCGGACGCTACCGCGCCGGCGGTTGGCGTGAAGATGAACATCTGATGGCATCACCGGTCGGTGCCTCGGCCGCGGTCAAGCCGTGCCTGGATCCGGTCGAAAACGTCCCAGCATCCACGACCGACACCACCCACTAGGGGAAGGCGGCATGTACCGGGTAGCGACTGTCGACGAGGCCGAGCTCGGGCAGCTGGCCACACTGATCGCCCGGCTGACCCCGGCCCAGCAGCGGCTGGTGGCCGCGCTGGCCGAAGGGTTCCGTGGCGGATGGCTGGAGCCGCCGCAGTGGGAACGTGCCTGGCGGGGCAGCAACCTCAACGACGACGACGTCCTGGGGGAGGCGCGAACCTGGCTGGCTCGCCACCCGCGGCGCCTCCCAGACCTCCTCGATCACACTGGCTGACTTGGGGCTGGGACCGCTCACTTGAGCTGGTCGATGACCAGTAGGGCCAGGACGACCAGGGAGATGGCGGCCAGGGCGGCGGCAAGGATGCGGGGGGCGGCGTGGGCCGGGAGGGGCTCGCCGGCGCGGATGGCGTGGTCGGTGGCCAGGAAGCGGCGGTAGCCGCTCCAGGCGGTGGCCGCGCCGAGCAGGACCAGGACGGCGCCGACGAGCTCGCGGCCGCCCGGGATGCCCAGCGAGGGGGCGAACCGGACCACCCCGAGGCCGGCGACGTCGAGGGCGAGGGAGGTCCGCACCCAGGCCAGCAGGGTCCGCTCGTTGGCCAGGGAGAAGCGGTAGTCGGGCTCGCGCCGGTCGCCGTCCACCCTGGTATTCGACCATGCCCGTGAGGCCGGGCGGCGGTCAGCCGAGCCAGGCCCGCAGCTTCTTCTGGTCGGCGGCCTTCCAGACCTTGCGCCAGCCGTCGCGAGTGGTGGCCGCGGCGGCCCGCTCGGCGGCGATCAGCATGCCGGCGACCAGGGCGGCGTCGCGCCTGGAGGCGCCGGCGGCCTCGCGCAGCCAGGCCTCGCCGACGACCGCGTCCTGATGGTCGCCGAGGACGCTCTGGATGTCGGCCACGGCGTCGGCGAAGTCCCCGGCCGACTCGCCGAAGACCGGCTCGACCGCCTCGGCGGCGTAGCGGGCCCGCTTGGCCCGGATCCTGATCTTGTGGAGCTCCTCGTCGGGCGGTTCGCCGCCCGCCTTGCGGACCTCCTTGCGCAGCCTCTTCCACGGCTTGCGGACCAGCGGCGGCATCACCTCGTCGGCCGGGCGGTCGGCCCCGGGGAGCAGGGCCGGCGAGGCCGCCGCCGCGACCAGGTCCTCCAGCAGCTCGACGTACTTCTCGGTGCCCATGGCCCCGAGCAGCCGCCGGCGGGCCTGGTCGCGCTGCTCGTTCAGCCTGGCCAGCAGCTGCCGGCCGGCCTTCTGGTCGCCGGCCGGGAGGCCGGCCAGGTGGTCGGAGAGCCGCTCCAGCAG
>DATENJ010000508.1:0-6050 GCA_035275125.1 Actinomycetes bacterium
CTCCTCGACGCCGTACAGCACCGTGTAGGCCCCGACCGACGAGACGGCGAATCCCATCAGGGCGCCGTACAGGGTCAGCACGGCCACCCCAGGCCCACCGGCGCCGGCAACGGACGGCTCGGGCGCCGGCGGCGGTGCCTGCGCCCGGCCGGCGCCGGGGACGATCAGGTAGGTCGCGGCCAGGCCGAGCACCGACGGCAGGGCGCTGACGGCCAGTGCCCGTCGCCAGCCGAGGGCGGTGGCCAGGGTCGGCAGGAGCAGGCCGGAGAAGAAGGCGGCCGCCTGGACGCCCGACTGCTTGATCCCGATGACGGTCGCCTGGACCCCGCGCGGCATGTGCGAGGAGACCAGCTGGTTGGTGGCCGGATTGCCGAGGGCGGCGGCGACCCCGGCCACGGTCGCGGCCGCCAGCAGCCAGGCGTAGGTCCCGGCCAGGGCCATCCCGCCCAGCCCGGCCGCGGTGACGGCGAAGATGAGCGCCAGCATGGGCCGGCCGCCGAGCCGGTCGACCAGGTGGCCGGCCAGGGGCGACAGCACGGCCGCGAGGGCGATCGTCCCGGTCGCCAGCAGCCCGAGCGAGGCCCGGGACAGGCCGAGGTCGTCGATCAGGAACGGGGCCAGCGTCCCGATGATGAACGCGACCACGCTGGCCGCGCCCATGGCCAGCGCGAGCAGCATGGTGAAGGCCGGCCGGCGCAGCGGCGGCCCGGGCAGGCTCAGCGCCACCAAACGAGCTTCTTCTCCAGGAAGGCCACGATCCCGTAGAGGGCGACGCCGAGGGCGCCGACCACGACCACGGTGGCGAACATCAGGTCCTGGCGCAGGGCGAAGCTGAACTGGGTCAGCAGCCGGCCGAGGCCGGACCGGGCGGTGACGAACTCGCCGACGAGGGCGCCGATGAGGGCGAGGGTCGTAGCCGTCTTGAACGCGGCGAAGATGTAGGGCAGGGCGGTCGGCAGGGTCAGCTTGAACAGCATCTGGCGGCGGGAGGCGCACAGCGACCGCATCAGCAGGCGCGAGTTCTCCGGCACCGACGACAACCCGGACAGGGTGTTGACCAGGATGACGAAGAAGGCGGTGGAGACGGCGATCACGATCTTGGAGGAGATGCCGAACCCGAACCAGACGATGAACAGGGGCGCCAGCACCACCGCTGGCATGACCTGGAGCACGACCATGTACGGGTAGGCGACCTGCCGCAGGAGCCGGATCTGGTCGAGCAGGATGGCGATGCCCACGGCCGAGACGGCCGCGATGGCGAAGCCGGCCAGGGTCTCCACCACCGTCGTCCACAGGTTGGCCGGGAACCAGGGCGCGGTCAGCAGCAGCTTCAGGGCCCGCCAGACCGACCACGGGGTGGGCAGCAGGACCGGGGAGACCAGGCCGGTACGGGTGATCAGGTCCCACAGGTAGAGCAGGACGACCAGGGCCAACGGGGCGAGCACGATCTCCGGCCGCTCGCGCAGCAGCCGGCGCCCGCGGGCCGGCAGTGGCCTCGCCGGCCCCGGGCTCGGCGTGCGGTCGGGCTCGACCGGCCGGTCCCTGGCGTCTACCGCCTCCACGTCAGCTCCCTCCTAGAGGCCGAGGAGCCCTCGGACCTCGAAGACGGTGTCGGTGAACGCCGGGTCGCGCATGGCCTGCTGCGTCCGCGGCTGCGCCCGGCCAAGGGGCACGTCGATGACCGACAGCACCCGGCCCGGCCGGGCGGCCATGACCACCACCCGGTCCGCCAGGAAGACCGCCTCGTTGATGTTGTGGGTCACGAACAGAATGGTCTTGCGGGTGGCGTCCCAGATCCGCAGCAGCTCCACGTTGAGCCGCTCCCTGGAGAACTCGTCCAGCGCCCCGAACGGCTCGTCCATCAGCACGACGCTGGGGTCCGACACCAGCACCCGGCAGAGGGCGACGCGCTGCTGCATCCCGCCGGACAGCTCCCTCGGCAGGGCCGACTGGAACTCCTGGAGGCCGACCAGCTCCAGCAGCTCCAGCGCGCGCTTGCGGTGGAAGTCCTTGTCGTGCCCGAAGATCTCGATGGGCAGGAGGACGTTCTTGAGCACCGTCCGCCACGGGAACAGCTCGGGGGTCTGGAACATCATCCCGACCGACCGCCGCGGGCTCTTGACGGCCACCCCGTCGACGGCGATCCGGCCCGAGCTGGGCTCGAGCAGCCCGGCGACCATCTTCAGCAGGGTCGACTTGCCGCACCCGCTGGGGCCGACCAGGGAGACGAGCTCGCCCGGGCGGACGTCGACGCTGACGTCACGCAGGGCCTCGATCGCCTCGGTGCCCCGCCGGGGGATGAAGGTCTTGTTGACCTGCCCGATCTCGATCCGCCCGGTCTCACTCGCCGGCTCGGCGGCGTGCCCGGAGGTCCCGTTCCTGGCTGCGGTGAAGCCTCGAGACACCTCTCGCCCGCCTCCTCGCCGCTCAGCCACCGTCGGCCGACGGCCCCCCAGGCCACGTCCTGACCTGGTCCCGCAGCCGCTCGAAGCTCGCCATCAGCTGGCTGTGCTGCCCGCTGGCCGAGGTGACGTCCCGCGCCTCGAGTGTGCCGATGTAGCGACCGATCCGCTCGGCCAGGTCCCTGGCCCCCTCGCGCAGCTCCTCAGGCCAGCCGGTCCCCTCGACCGTGCGCCTGGCCTCCTGGTAGCACGGGACGGCCATGTCGAGGCCGACCCCGGGGCTGCCCCAGCGGAGCTTGTAGACACTGCCCTTGTACAGCTGGAGGTCGACGTTGACGACCGCGATCGACAGCATGTTGTGGATCGTCTGGCGCTCGGTGTCCCGCCCCAACGTGGTCGCCTCCCGCGCTGCCGCCCCGCCGGTCACTTCCATCCCTCGATGTACTCGGTGAGGTCCATGTGCTCCCAGATCTCGCGGGGCACGTCGGCGCGCTCCTCGAACGGGGCCTCGACCGGCATCGTGGCGTCAATCGCCCACTTGGTGTTCATGGTGTCCTTCTCCCACCGGCTCCAGATCGAATAGGAGGCCGGGTCGAGCCGTGAGGTGGCCGACTCGGGGACGAAGAAGGTGTCGCGGTCCGGCTGGGTCCTGGTCGCGATCGCCCACAGGACCTCGGCGTCGTTGTTGATGTCGACGTCCTCGTCGACCACAACGGCCAGCTTCACGAACGGGTCGGACGCGAGCGCGGCCAGGGCGGCGATCTTGCCGGCCCCGTCATATTCCTTCTTGATCTGGACGTAGGCGTGGAAGCGGCAGATCCCCGACATCGGCATGTGGACGGCCTTCACGCCCGGCACGGCCGCCCGCACCCGCTTGTAGAGCACGGCCTCGCGCCCCAGCCGTCCGGTGAGGTTGTGCTCGGCGTGGGCGGCGAACAGGTGGTGGAAGATCGCGTCGCGACGGTGGGTGATGGCGGTGACCTCCATCACCGGGCTCGGCCGCTCCAGGCCGTAGTACCAGGTGAACTCCCCGTAGGGTCCCTCGGGGAGGCGGGTCCCTGGCAGGATCTTGCCCTCGAAGACGACCTCGGCGTTGGCCGGGACCATGACGTCGACGGTCTTGGCCTTGACGACCTCGACCGGCTCCTGGAGCAGCCCGCCCATGACCTCGTACTCGTCCTCGCCGTAGGGGATCTTGGACTGGCAGCCGAGCAGCATGGCCGGGTGGTGGCCCGACCAGATGACGGCGTCGACGGGCTCGCCCCTGGCCTCGGCGGCCCGGTGCACGGTGCCGATATGGGTGTGCTTCTCGTAGCTCATGCCGAGCTGGGTCCGGTTGTGGATCTGGGCCCGGTAGATGCCGGAGTTGTGGTTGCCGGCCTCCGGCACCCGCACGGTGGTGACGCCGGCGCTGATGAACTGGCCCGAGTCCTTGCCGCAGTTCACCACGATCGGCATCTCGTGCAGGTTGACCTGGTCGCCGGTGAGGACGACCTCCTGCACCGGCGCGCTGGTCACCTCCTTGACCGCCATGCGGGCGTCCTCGCGCTCGATGTAGGTCCGGGTCAGCTCCTCCGGCGTCGTCTCCAGCGCCTCGGCCAGCAGGCGCGTGCTGCCGAGCACGTTGGAGACGACGCGCAGCTTCTTGTCCTTGATCTGGTCGAAGATCACGGTGGGATAGCGCTGCTGGGCCTGGAGCTTGCGCAGGACGCCGGTCAGCTCGAGGTCGACGCTGACCGGGCGCCTGACCCGGAGGAGCTCCTCGGGGGCACGCTCCTCAAGGCGTCGCAGGAAGGCTCGTAGGTCCTTGGCCATCCGCCGGGTCCTCCATCGATCGGGGTCAGGCCGGGGCCTGCTTGGCCGCCTGGACGACCGCCTCGTGGTCGAAGTCGTTGAACGCGTTCACCAGGTCGTTGTTGATGACCGCGTTGAGGTCGATCTTGCCAGTCAGCCCGGCCGGGATGCCCGGGGTCAGCAGCAGGTCCATGGACCGCTGGTAGGCCGCCGGGTCCTGCCAGCCGAACTGGTTCTGGGGCTGGCGCGGCTTCATGATGTCGAGCGCCGCCGTGAAGTAGGCCTTGGCGTAGGCCTCGTCGGTCTGCTCCTCTGGGTTGACCTTCTTCATGATGGCCAGGGCGGCGTCCGGGTTGGTTTGCCCGAACAGCGTCGCCTGGGCCATGGCCCGGCCGAGCTTCTCGACGACGTCCTTGTGGTCGGCCAGGAACTGCTTGCTGACGATCACCGACTCCGAGGCCAGCGACGAGCTGCTGTCGCAGGTGACGCAGCGCAGCTCCTTGCCCTGCTCCTGGAGGGCCAGCTTGACGCCGACCAGGCTGTTCCAGGAGATCTCGAGCGCGGCCGCCTTCTTCGTGGCCAGCAGGTTGGCCGCGACCGACGGGTTCTCGCCGAAGTAGGTGTAGTCGACGTCGGTGCCCGGCTTGAGCCCGGCCGCCTCGAGGGCGGCGTTCAACCGCGGCACCTCCCCGCCGGACTGCTCCTTGAGTGCGATCGCGGAGCCCTTGGGGATGTCACCGATCTGCTGCACCGAGCTGTCGCTCAGCACCCACAGGTCGAAGACGTTGCCGGTCAGCAGGTCGTAGACCGACTGGAAGTTGCCGTTCTGCTCGAAGCCGAGCAGCACCGGCTCGGCCACGGCGATGCCCACCGGGGACTTGCCGGCGGCGATCTGCTGGACGACGAACGAGCTGCCGTCGGTCGCCTCGGAGGTGACGTCGAGGCCGGCGTCCTTGAAATAGCCCTGCTCCTCGGCGACGTGGACCGGCCAGAACGCGATGGAGCGGTTGAACGGCAGCAGGATGGTGATCTTGCCGACCGGCTCCGCGCCCCCGCCGGAGCTGCCCTCGTCGTCGCCGCCGCCACAGGCGGCGAGGACCAGCGCCAGTGGGACGAGGAACGCGATCAGCCGCACCATGCCGCGGAGGCCTGCTGTGCGCCAGGTTGGAAATGAGGTCATGGCGAACGCCCTTCCTCGCGAATGCGCGACGACGGTTCCGGATTCGACTGTGAGCAGTGCCGAGCGCCCGCTGTGCGGGCGCAGTATGGCACCTAGGGACACATCGCGGAAGGGTCTTTCATATTGTGGCACTGCGCGGGGCGCGGGTGCCCGGCAGGCTAGCTTGCGTATCCGCGAGGCGGATACACTTTTCGCATGGTAGACACCCAGCCGACCATGCGGCCGTGAGGCCCTTCCAGTTCGTGGCCCCGACCACCGTCGACGGGACGCTGGCGCTGCTGGAGGAGCACGGTCCGGACGCCTCGCTCCTGGCTGGCGGCCAGTCGTACCTGATCCTGCTGCGCCAGGGGCTGGTCGCCCCCGAGGTGCTCATCGGGCTCAAGGGCGTTCGCGAGCTGCACACGGTCGAGCGGCGAGGAGCCGGGCTGCGCCTCGGCAGCATGGTCACCTACGGCACGGCGGCCAGCGAGCCGGTGGTCGCCGGCCAGTTCCCGGTGGTCGCGGCCGCCGCCAGCTCGGTGGGCTCGGTCCACATCCGCAACCGGGGGACGATCGGCGGCAGCCTCTGCCACGCCGACCCCGCCGGCGACCTCCCCACCGTGCTGCTGACCCTCGACGCCACCCTCCACACCGCCCGCCCCGGCGGCGCCACCGCCGGCCACCGGATCGACGAG
>DATENJ010000509.1:0-2316 GCA_035275125.1 Actinomycetes bacterium
CCCGCCCTGGCGGGCGAGGGCGCGGACCGGCATGCCCGGCTGGGCCGCCTCGGCCACGGCGACCTGCCCAGGGGCGAGGCGCTCCACCGGCAGCCGGTAGCGGTCGCCGAGCACGGCGAGCACGACGGCCTCGTTGTCGACCAGGTCCAGCATGCCAACAGCGTAACCAATCCCGGCGGTCCGCAAGCAGGTCGCGCCGACCGGCTATCCTGCTGCGGGTCGGCAGATGACGGCGAGGAGGCGCGCTGGTGCGGGTCGGGGTGCTGGGGGCGACGGGTCGGATGGGCCAGGCGACCTGCAAGGCGGTGCTGGACGCGCCCGACCTGGAGCTGGTCGCCGTGGTCGCCCGCTCGACCAGCGTTGGCCGGCCCCTGCGCGACCTGGTGCCCGACGCGCCCGAGGACCTGCTGGTCGGCGACCGCCTCGCCGACCTGGTCGCGGCCGAGGCCGAGGTGGTGGTCGACTTCTCCCGGCCCGAGGCGACCATCGCCGCGGTCGAGGAGCTCCTGCCCGAAGGCGTCCACCTGGTCTCGGGCACCACCGGCCTGCCGGCCGAGCTGCTGGACGACCTCGCCGCCGTGGCCGGCAAGACCGACAACGGCAACGTCGTCTGGGCACCCAACTTCGCCCTCGGGGCCGTGCTGGCCATGCATTTCGCGGCCGTGGCCGGGCGCTACTACCCGGCCGCCGAGGTCATCGAGCTCCACCACCAGGGCAAGGCCGACGCCCCCTCGGGCACCGCCCTGCGGACCGCCAGGGCGATCGCGGCCGCCCGGGAGCTGAGGGGCCCAGGCGGCCCGCCCGGCGGCGAGTCGGTGGCCGGGGTCAGGGGCGGCGAGGTCGACGGGGTCCGGGTCCACTCGGTGCGCCTGCCCGGGCTGGTCGCCCACCAGGAGGTCATCTTCGGCGGCCAGGGCGAGGTGCTGACCTTGCGCCACGACTCGCTCGACCGGTCCTCGTTCATGCCAGGGGTGCTGCTGGCGGTCCAGGCCGTCACCGCCCGCCCCGGGCTCACCGTCGGCCTCGAGCCGCTGCTGGGGCTGGCATGACGCCACACCCCGCGTACTGGGCCGAGGAGTTCACGCCCGACGAGCAGGCCCGCCTGGCCCCGTACGTGACCAACCTCGACCGGCCGGTGTTCGCCCTGCGCAACCTGCCCGAGACGGTGAAGGGTGCCCTGTTCGCGCGCTACTCCCGCTCGGGCAAGACCCTGCGCCGGCTGTTCCTTGACGAGTTCGCCGACCAGGTCGAGGCGGGGGAGCAGACGACAACGGCCGAGGTCGGGGTGGCCAGGGCGACCGCGCTGTACCTGCGGGTGTTCGACGACTACGGCGACGATTCGGTGGCCCAGCTGGGCGGGGCCCATGTCGCCTGCGAGCAGGCGTCCAACCTGCTCACCAAGCAGCTCGAGTGGGGCCGCCTGGCCGCCTACCTGGAGCAGTCGACCCGCTATGTCTCCTACGCCGACCGGCCCGGGGGCCGCTGGCGCTACCACCTCGACCCCGACGTCGACGCCAGCGACCTCGGCCCGGAGTACCGGCGGGTGATGGACGGGCTCTTCGCCACCTACGCCGAGCTGGTCCCGGCCCTCACCGAGCACCTGGGCAAGGTCGTGCCGCATGAGCCCGGGTCGAGCGAGGCCGCCTGGCGCCGGGCCGTCAAGGCCCGCGCCCTCGACGGGCTGCGCGGCCTGCTGCCGGCCGCCACCACCTCCAACCTGGGCATCTTCGCCACCGGGCAGGCGTACGAGGCGCTCCTGCTGCGGCTGCGGGCCTCGGCCCTGCCCGAGGCCCGCGGCTACGCCGACCTGCTGCTGGAAGAGCTGCGGAAGGTGATCCCGGCGTTCCTGCACCGGGTCGACCGCGAGGACCGCGGGGTGGCCTGGTCCCGCTACCTGGCCGAGACGGCCGCCGAAACGGCCAAGGTGGTCGAGGCCGTGCTCGGCGACGCGCCCCCGTCCTCCCAGCCGGGCCCCTCGGTCCAGCTCACCGAGTTCGACCCGGCCGGCGAGGACAAGGTGCTGACCGCCATCGCCTACCCGGATCTGCACGCCGGCGAGGCCGAGGTGGCCGCCCGGGTGGCCCGGCTCGGGGCCGAGGAACGGGCCCGGCTGCTGGCCGCCTACGTCGGCGAGCGGCGCAACCGCCGCCACCGGCCCGGGCGGGCCTTCGAGCGCAGCGTCTACACCTTCGACGTGGTCGCCGACTACGGCGCCTTCCGGGACCTCCAGCGCCACCGGTTGCTCACGATCGAGTGGCAGCCGCTCACGCCCCACCACGGGTTCGTGCGCCCGGAACTGGTCGACGCCGCCGGCGG
>DATENJ010000510.1:0-7495 GCA_035275125.1 Actinomycetes bacterium
TCGCCGGGCCCGGCGACGCCGAGGCCTGGTGCGCAATGGTGGTCGAGGGCCGGGCCGTCGGGGTGCTGGCCCTGCGCCGGGCCGCCGGGCCGTTCACCGGCGGCGACCTGGCCGCGGTGGAGCTGCTGGCCACCGGGTCGGCCATGGCCGTCGACCGGCTGCGCTTCCTGCGGCTGTGGTCGCGCAAGCTGGAGCAGGCCGACGCCGCCCACTCCCAGCTCCTGCGGTACGCCGACGACCTGCGCACCACCTTCACCTCCGAGCGCCGGCGGGCCGAGGAGCTGCGCCAGGCCCTCGACGCCGTCGAGCTGGCCTACACGGCGACCGTCCGCGCCCTGGCCAGCGCCGTCGAGGCCAAGGACGCCTACACCGGCGGCCACCTCACCCGGGTCACCGCCTACGGGACCGAGGCCTGCCGGGCCCTCGGCGGGCACCTGGCCACAACCCCCGGCCTCGAGTACGCCTTCCTGCTGCACGACCTGGGCAAGATCGGCGTGCCCGACGCGGTCCTCAACAAGGCCGGGCCCCTGACCGACGAGGAGTGGGCCCTGATGCGCGAGCACCCGGCCATCGGCCTGCGCATCCTCGAAGGGGTGCCGCACATGGACGTGGTCAGAGCCGTCGTCTACTCCCACCACGAGCGTTGGGACGGGGCCGGCTACCCCGAGGGCCTCAAGGGCGAGCAGATCCCCCTGGCCGCCCGGGTGTTCGCGGCCGTCGACGCCTTCGACGCCATCACCACCGACCGGCCCTACCGGGTCGCGGCCAGCCTCGACGAAGCCCTCCACCGGCTGCGTGAGGCCTCCGGCACCCAGTTCGCCCCCGACGCCGTGGACGCCATCCACCTGGTCGACCGGGGACGGCTGGCCGCGATCCAGGCGACCGCGAACCGCGGGCGGTAGGGATGCGGCGCCTGCGGGTGCAGCTCACTGTCCTGCTCGCTCTGCTGGGCATGCTCGTGCTCGCCTGGGGGGCGGCCATCTTCCTCGGCGCCCGGGACGCGGTCCAGTCCAGCGCCTCCATCCAGTCCACCGTCGACCGGGTGGACGAGCTGCGGCGGGCCGCCACCGGGCTCAGCCGCGAGTTCGTGGCCATGGAGATGAGCCGGCGGGCCTACCTGCTCACCGGCGACCAGGCGACGCGGGACGCCGGGACCCGGGCCGAGGTCCGGGCCGTCATGGGCTTCAGACAGGTGGCCGCCCTGAGCGAGCGCTGGCGGAACCTGCCCCCGCTGGTCTCGCAGGTGGCGGCCGAGTACCGGGCCTGGGTCCGGACCGGGCAGACCGAGCTGAAGGCGAGGGAGCGCGGGGCCGCGGCGGCCGCCCGGGTCGCAAGGCGCGGCAACGCCGACAAGCACTTCCAGCAGCTCTGGGCCCTCCAGGCGAAGTTCGAGGACCAGCTCGCCCGGTCCCAGTACAGCTACGCCCGCAACCAGGACCGGACCTACGCCACCGCCCAGGCCCTTGCGGTGCGGACGGCCCTGATGATGCTGGCCGCGCTGGTGCTGCTGGCCGTGTGGCTGCGCCGGGCCGTCGGGGCCCCGGCCGACGCCCTGCGCTCGGCCTCGGGCCGGCTGGCCGGCGGCGACCTCGAGACCCCGGTCACCCTCGGCGTCGAGAACGAGCTGGGGGCGGTGGCCAGCGACCTGGAGACCATGCGGCGGCGCCTGGCCGGCCGCATGGAGGCCCTCGAGCGCCTGCGCCACCTGTCGGCCCAGGTCGTCGGGGCGACCAGCCTCCAGCGGCTGGCCGACGTGGTCCTGGCCGGCCTCCAGCCCGAGGTGGGGGCGACCAGGGCCATCCTCGGGGCCGCCCGCCCGGGCGGCGACCTGGTCCTGCGGGCCCTGGCCGGCTTCCCCGACAGCGGGGTGGCCGACGACATCGTCAAGGCCGACGCCGAGATCCGCCACGTCCTGCCCCTGCCCAGCCTGCGCGCCGGCCAGGTCGTGGGGATCGCCGACCTGGATGACGTGGCCACCACCACCGCCCTCCACGAGCTGGTGGGGAAGATGGGGGTGCGGTCCCTGGCCCTGGTCCCGCTGCTGTCCCGGGGCCGCTTCCTTGGCCTGCTGGCCCTGTGCTGGACCGAGCGCCACCAGCTCGACCGCGAGCAGGAGGCCCTGCTCGGGCTGGCCGGCAACCAGATCGCGGGGGCGCTGGAGGCGGCCCTGCGGCTGGAGGAGGCGGAGCGGGCGGCCGGCGAGGCCAGGGCGGTGTTCTACGCGATCGCCGACGGGGTGCTCCTGACCGACCCGTTCGGGCGGGTCACGGCCATGAACCGGGCGCTTGAGGCGCTCACCGGCTGGACCGAGGCCGACGCCAGGGGCCGCCCGTACGCCGAGGTCCTGCCGATCGCCACCGACCAGGTCGGCGGCCCGGCCGACCTGGTCAGCCGCTACGGCCGCAAGGTCCCGGTGGCGGTCTCCTCGGCCCCCATCTTCGACGCAAGGGGCCGGGTCGTCGGCGGGGTCGACGTGATCCGCGACGTCTCCCGGGAGCGGGAGATCGACGAGGTCAAGTCGGCCCTGATCTCGACCGTCTCCCACGAGCTGCGGACCCCGCTGACCCTGATCCACGGGTTCGCCGAGCTGCTGGTGCTGCGGGACATGCCGGTGGAGCGCCAGCGCTCCTCGGCGGTCGAGATCCTCGACGCGTCCCGCCGCCTGGCCCGACTGATCGACGACCTGCTGAGCGTGTCCCGGATGGAGTCGGGCCGCCTGGTGCTCGACCCGCGGCCGCTCGACCTGGCCTCGGTGGTCGAGCGGATCCTCTCGCCGTTCCGGGCGATGGCCGCCAAGCACACCTTGCGGACCAAGCTCCCGGGCAGCCTGCCGGTCGTCTGGGGCGACCCCGACAAGGTCGAGCAGATATTGACCAACCTGGTCGGGAATGCGATCAAATACTCCCCCGGGGGCGGCGAGGTCCTCGTCACCGTCGACCAGGACGGCGACACGGTGCAGGTGAGCGTTCGGGACCAGGGAATCGGGATGAGCCCACGCGACATGGGGCAGTTGTTCGAGAAGTTCTACCGGGTGGACCGGGAGGAGGTCCGCCGCACCGGCGGCACCGGCCTCGGCCTCTACATCACCAAGCGGCTGGTCGAGATGCATGGCGGCCGGCTCTGGGCCGAGTCCTGGCCCCAGGTCGGCTCGGTGTTCCGCTTCACCCTGCCCACCACCTCCGACGAGCTCGCCGGGAGCGGCCGATGAAGCTGCTGATCGCGGACGACGAACCGGCCGTCCGGGCCCTGGTCCACGTCACCCTCGAGGGCGACGACTACGAGATCCTCGAGGCGGCCGACGGGGTCGAGGCCCTCGAGGTGGCCAGGGGCGAGGGCCCCCGCCTGGTCCTGCTCGACATCATGATGCCGAGGCTGGACGGCCTGGAGGTCTGCCGCCAGCTCAAGGCCGACCCCGACACCAGCGACATCGTGGTCGTGATGCTGACCGCCCAGGCCCAGGAGCGCGACCGCGACCAGGGCCTAGCCGCCGGGGCCGACGACTACTTCACCAAGCCCTTCTCCCCCCTGGCGCTGCTCAACATGGTCGAGCGGGTCCGCCACAACCAGTCGGGCGCCGACTGAGCGACAGGCAGTGATGAGGCTCGCCGACCGCATGGCAAGGCTCGGGACCGAGTCCGCGTTCGAGGTGCTGGCCCAGGCCCGGGCGCTGGAGGCCTCCGGGGTGGACGTCGTCCACCTGGAGATCGGCGAGCCCGACGCCGCCACCCCGCCCCATATCGTCGCCGCCGGCCAGGAGGCGCTGGCCAGAGGCCTGACCCACTACGTGCCGGCGCCCGGGACCCCGGAGCTGCGGGAGGGCGTGGCGGCGTTCCTGGAGCGGACCGGCCGGCTGCGTACCAGCCCCGACCGGGTGGTGGTCACCCCCGGGGCCAAGCCGATCATGTTCTTCACCATCCTGGCCCTGTGCCAGGCCGGCGACGAGGTCCTCTACCCCGATCCGGGGTTCCCGATGTACGCCTCGATCGCCGCCTTCGCCGGCGCCCGCCCGGTCCCGGTGCCGTTGCGGGAGGCCAACGGGTTCCGGATGGACCCGGCCGAGCTGGCCTCGCTGGTCACCGACCGGACCCGGCTGGTGATCCTGAACTCGCCCCACAACCCGTGCGGCAGCGGCCTCACCCGGGCCGACGTCGAGGCGATCGCCGAGGTGGCCATCGCCCGCGACCTGGTGGTGCTGAGCGACGAGGTCTACTGGGCCATCCGCTACGGCGGCGGCCACCCGAGCGTGCTCCAGGTCGACGGCATGGCCGAGCGGACGGTGCTGCTGGACGGCTGGTCCAAGACCTTCGCCATGACCGGCTGGCGCCTCGGCTTCGGGGTGCTCCCGGCCCCGCTGGTCGAGCCGGTGACCCGGCTGGTGGTCAACTCCGTCTCCTGCACCGCCGCCTTCAGCCAGCACGCCGCCCTGGCCGCCCTCGAGGGGCCGTGGGCGCCGGTCGAGCGGATGGTGGCCGAGCTGCGGGAACGCCGCGACGTGGTCGTGGCCGGCCTGAACGCGATCGACGGCATCACCTGCCAGGAGCCGGCCGGCGCCTTCTACGCCTTCCCCCGGGTCGCCGGCCTCGGCCTGCCCGCCGCCCGCCTGGCCGACCTGCTCCTGGCCGACGCCGGGGTGGCCTGCCTGCCCGGGACCGCCTTCGGCGGATACGGCGAGGGCTACCTGCGGCTCTCGTACGCCAACACCGTCGACAACCTGCGCCGCGCCCTGGCCCGGATCGAGCGGATCGTGGCCGCGGCCCCCGGCGCCTGAGCTCACAGCGGCTGCCAGCTCGGCATCAGGTCCTGGACCTTGCCGCCGGTGACCTGGGAGGTCGAGCCGTCGGCGAGGGCGACGGTGTAGATGTGGAGGGGCAGCCCGTCGTCCTGGTCGCCGCCACGGGCGAAGGCGATCCGGGTGCCGTCGGGCGACCAGGCCGGGTGGACGTCGTTGAAGGCGCTGGGGCCGCCGCCGAAGGTGACCTGGGTGAGGCCCTTGCCGCTGGGGGCGGCGGTGAAGATGCGGTTGCCCTCGCCGGGCAGGAACCGGTTGAAGGCGATCCGCTTGCCGTCGGGCGACCAGTCGGGGGCGCCGTCGAAGCCGCCCACCGGGGTGACCGCCTTGACGGCGCCGCCGCCGGCGGCCAGCACCATGATGCTGGTGGTGCCGCCGAGGCCCTCGCGGGTGAAGGCGATCCCGCTGCCGTCCGGCGACCAGGCGGCCTCCCAGTCCTCGGCGACGTTGTTGGTGAGCTGGGTGAGGTGGCTGCCGTCGGTGCGGACCTTCCACAGCTCGGCGTCGGCGCCGCCGTCGCGGCTGAAGGCGATCCAGCTCCCGTCGGGCGACCACGACGGCTGGAAGCCGTTGTCGGTGTGGGGCACGAAGCTCATGGTGCCGGCGGCCGGGTCGAGGATCCAGATGCCGGCGGTCGGGCCCGAGCGCTGGAGCGCGACCCGGGTGCCGTCCGGTGACCAGGACGGCGCGGTGTCGCTGGTGAACGGGGCGTTGGTCAGGTTGACGACCGGTCCCGGACCGATCCCCGGGTTGGCCATCAGGACCTCCTCGAGCGGTCCCGCGCCGGCCGAGCGGACGAACGCGATCCGGCCGTTCGTGCCGGGAACGGCCGCCCTGACGCTGTCGTGGGGTCCGGGGACGGCGGCGAGGACGCCGGCGAGCAGGGCGAGCAGCGCGAGCCGCTTGGCCATGGGAGCACCTCCTGTGCGACGGGTGGTCGCTCCCATGAGCCCTTGGCGGGGCGGTTCCTTACGGGTTTTCGAGGCGCCGGTAGCGGCCGCCGAAGTAGAGCAGCGGCTCGCCGTCGGCGTTGGCCCGCTCGACCCAGCGGACCCGGCCGAGGAACACGGTGTGGTCGCCGCCGTCGTTGGCGGACTCGACGTCACACTCCAGGTAGGCGAGGGCGCCGTCGAGCAGGGGGGCGCCGGTGACCGGGCCGGGGTGCCAGGCGACGGGCAGGAACTGGGCCATGCCGGTGGGCCGCCCGGCGTCGGAGAAGTAGCGGGCCAGGTCCTCCTGGTCGGCGGCCAGGACCGAGACGGCGAAGCGCCCGGTCTCGTCCAGCACCTTGTGCATGAGCGCGTCCTTGACCACACAGACCAGCACCAGCAGCGGGTCGAGGGAGACCGAGGCGAAGGCGTTGGCCGTCATCCCGTGCCCGAACCGCCCCGAGACGGCCGTGACCACCGTGATCCCGGTGGTGAACATGCCGACGCTGTCGCGGTACTCGCGGCTGGTCGGGTCGCTCGGCACGGCGCTCCTCAGGGGGTGACGTCACCCCATCGTAGCCGAGGAGCCTGCTAGCGCGGCGCGGTGATCCCGGCCGGGAGGCGGATGGCGTCCCAGTCGACCAGCAGCCAGCTGCCGCCGAGGGCCTGGAAGCTGGCCGTGACGTACCCGCTCAGGCGGGTCGACTCGGGCGGGCAGCTGGCCGGGTCATAGCGGAGCACCCGGACGACCTCGTCGACCAGGAAGCCGACCGGGCCGGTGCGGGTGGCGACGACCAGGATGCGGCCCTCCGGCCCCCGGTCGGGCAGGCCGAGGGCGACCCGCAGGCTGACCAGGGCGACCGGGCGCTGGCCGCCGCCGAGCCCGCCAAGGCTGGAGGCGGACAGGCCGGGAACGGCCGGCTGACCGGCGCCGACGTCGACCACCTCGCGAACCCGATCGCGGGGCGAGGCGTAGCCGCGGTCGCCGAGACGGAACAGCAGCAGCTCCATGCCGGGCTCGAGCACCTCAGGACCGTCCTTCGGGTGGGGCTGGCGCTGCCCGAGCCGCCAGCGGACACGGTTCGGGGCCCATCCAGATGGGCCCCAGGTACTACTTCGGCAAGCTCAAAGACCCCCTGGAGGGGCTAGTTCCCTGTTCCACCGGCACGGCCCCGTTCGCCGGCACGGCCCCGTTCGCCGGCACGGACCCGTTCGCCGGCGTGGTGGCGTACGCGGGCGCGCCGGTATGACCCGGGCCGGCGTCCACCCCCCCGGGGGGGAGCGTAGCCGACGGCGAATCGAGGCGCGCCCGGTTGTCCACAGCCCCCGGCGCCGCCCCCGGGACCGCTCCCGCCTGCGCCTTTGCTGCTTCGACGGCGACTGTCCGCCAGCCGAGCACCGTCCAGGAGCCCAGCACCACCCAGGTGACCAGGCCGAGGCCGGCCACCGCACCGGACGGGATGGTGGCCGGGTCGACCCCGCCGTGCCAGGGCAGGCCGCTCCCCCACCAGGTCGAGGTCCAGAGCAGGGTGGCCCCGGCCACGACCGCGTAGATGCTGGCCCACCTGGCGTCCCCCAGGTAGCCGAACACGGCCGGCCAGACCAGGTCCCGCGGCGACCAGGCCGGGCCGAGGGCCAGGGGGGCGAGCAGGACCAGGCCGACGGCGGCATAGACCCGGCGGGGCCGCCGCCGCACCCAGATCACCGCCGGCACCACCGCCGCGGCCAGCACCAGCGGGCGGCCCGACCCGAGCAGCCACCCGGCCAGCCCCTGGTC
>DATENJ010000511.1:0-3643 GCA_035275125.1 Actinomycetes bacterium
GCGGTCGCGGCCGCTCGGCGGCAGCTCCAGCTCGTGCCGGTGGAAGCCGGCCGGCGAGGCCTCCAGGCGGGCCAGCTCGGCGCCGCCTTCGTGGCTGACGACCACCTCGGCCGGGCCGGGGCCGCCGGGGCGGCCAAGGTCGAACACCACCCGCTTGGCCGGCCCGGCGGCCCCGGCCCGGCCGAGGTGGTGGTCAGCCACGAGGGCGGCACCGAGCTGGCCCGCCTCGAGGCCTCGACGGCCAGCTTCCGCCGCCACGAGCTGGAGCTGCCGCCCAGCGGTCGCGACCGCGAGGTCGTCTTCGACAGCGACACCTTCGTCCCCGGGGAAGGCGACGACCGCACCCTCGGGGTGGCGGTGAGTCGGCTACACATGGCCGACGCCACCTGGGAGCCGCGGCGCTGGGCCGGCGAGCGGTTCCCGTGGCTGCTGCGCGACCCCAGCGACCTCGAGTTCCTCAACCACTACGAGCGGGTGCTGGCCAACTCCCAGTACACCCGGCACTGGATCCGGCGGCTGTGGGGGGTCGACTCGGACGTGCTGTTCCCGCCCATCCGGACCCGCGACCTGCGCCCAGGGACCAAGACCAGGCGCATCCTGACCGTCGGCCGGTTCATCGCCCCCGGCTACGGCCACTCCAAGAAGCAGCTCGAGCAGGTCCGGGCGTTCGGCGAGATGGTCAGGGGGGGCGGCCTCGACGGCTGGGAGCTGCACCTGGTCGGCGGGTGCGAGCCGGCCCACCGGCCGTACCTGGCCGAGGTCAGGCGGGCCGCCGAGGGGCTGCCCGTCCACATCCACGCCAACGCCCCGAGGGCCCTTGTCGAGGACCTGTTCGCCACCAGCTCGATCTTCTGGGTGGCCACCGGCCTCGGCGAGGACGAGGAGGCCGCCCCCTGGGTGTTCGAGCACTTCGGCATCACCACCGTCGAGGCGATGGCCGCCGGCTGCGTCCCGGTGGTGATCGACAAGGCCGGCCAGCGCGAGATCGTCCGCCACGGCACCGACGGCTACCGCTGGACGACCCTGGCCGAGCTGGAGGCCCTGACCCGCATGGTCGCCGGCGACGAGCAGCTCCGGGCCCGGCTGGCCGCCGCCGCCACCGAGCGGGCCGGGGCCTTCTCCGAGGAGGCGTTCGCCACCCGCTGGCGGGAGATCGCCACCGACCTCGGCATCCGCTAGGCCGGGCCAGGTGACCGCCGGGTGGGACGCCGACCGCTACCAGCGGCAGTTCGGCTTCGTCTCCGGCATGGCCGGCGACCTGGTCGAGCTGCTCGGCCCACGGCCGGGGGAGAGCGTGCTCGACCTGGGCTGCGGCACCGGCGAGCTGGCCGCGACCATCGCCGCCACCGGGGCCCGGGTGCTGGCGATGGACAGCGACCCGGCGATGGTCGCGGCGGCCCGGCGGCGCCTCGGCCAGGACCGGGTCGTGCTGGCCGACGGGCACGCCTTCACTCTGGCCGGGCCGGTCGACGCCGTGTTCTCCAACGCCGCCCTGCACTGGATGCCGCGCCCGGCCGAGGTGATCGCCCGGGTCGGGGCCGCCCTGCGCCCCGGCGGCCGGTTCGTGGCCGAGCTGGGCGGGGCCGGCAACATCGACGCCATCCTCGACGCCCTCGGCACGGCCATGGCCGAGGCCGGCCTGCCCGCCCCGGCCTGCCCCTGGTACTTCCCGACCCCGGCCCAGTACGCCACCCTGCTGGAGGCTGGCGGGTTCCGGGTGGCCATGATGGAGCACTTCCCCAGGCCGACCCCGCTGGCCGGCGGCCCCGGCGGCCTGGGCGACTGGTTCACCATGTTCGGCGGGCAGCTGACCGAAGCCGTCCCGGCGGCCGCGCTGGCGGGGGTGGTGGCCCGGGCCGGCGAGCTGGCCGCCCCCCGGCTGCGGGACGACGACGGCTGGGTGGCCGACTACTGGCGCCTGCGGTTTGTGGCCTTCGCCGGGGCCGGGACGCCGAGTCCCGCTAAGCTTCACCGGCAGATGGCCGGAGACAGGGACAGGTAGCCGATGGTGCAGCTCCAGCAGGCGGCGGACGCCCGGGCGGCGGCGCAGTCGCGGGTGCGCCTCGAGCTCCTGACCGAGCTCGTCCGCAAGGACCTCAAGGTCAAGTACAAGAACTCGGCCCTCGGGTTCGTCTGGTCGCTGGCCAACCCGCTGCTCTACCTGGCCGTGTTCAGCCTGGTGTTCGGCCTCTTCCTGAAGAACAACGTGCCCTGGTTCGCGGTGCTGTTCATGTCCGGGTTCCTGATCTGGAGCTTCTTCAACTCGGCCACCCTCGACGCCACCGGGGCCGTGGTCGGCAACGCCAACCTGGTCCGCAAGGTCCGCTTCCCCCGGGTGGTGCTGCCGCTGGCCTCGGTCGGCTTCGCCGGCGTCCACCTGGCGCTCCAGCTGCTGGTGTTCTTCGTGTTCCTGATCCCGTCCTACCCGGACGCGTTCGGGCCCCAGCTGCTGCTGCTGCTGCCAGCCCTGGCCGTCACCCTGATCTTCACCGTGGCCATGTCGCTGCTCGCCTCGTCCCTCAACGTGCGCTACCGCGACGTCCAGCACCTGCTGGAGATCGCCCTGCTGGCCTGGTTCTGGCTGACGCCGATCGTCTACCCGGTGACCCTGGTCCGCAACGAGCTGGCCAACTCCGGTGTGCTCTGGATGTTCAAGCTCTACATGGCCAACCCGATGACCGCGGTGGTGGTGGCCGCCCAGCGGGCCGTCTACGTCCACCCGGTGGTCGTCGGCAACAACGGCGATCTCGTCCAGGTCCTGCCGGCCGGCGGCTACGGCTTCTACCTCCAGTGGCTGGCCGTTGCCGCCGTCATCTCGGCGGTCCTGCTGGTGCTCGGGCTGTGGACCTTCCGCCGGCTCCAGGCCGACTTCGCCGAGGAGCTCTAGTGGGCGCCCCAACGATCGTCGCCAACGGGGTCGGCAAGCGGTTCCTGCTCCACCACAAGCGGGCCACCAGCCTCAAAGAGCGGCTGCTGCTGCACCGCCAGTCCAGCTCGGAGGCATTCTGGGCGCTGCGCGAGGTGAATCTGGAGATCGGCGCCGGCCAGACCGTCGGGCTGATCGGCCCCAACGGCTCGGGCAAGTCGACGCTGCTGAAGGTCCTCTCGGGCATCCTGGCCCCGACCACCGGCACGGTGGCCGTCCGGGGGCGGATCGCGTCGCTGCTGGAGCTGGGGGCCGGCTTCAACGGCGAGCTGACCGGCCGCGAGAACGTCTACCTGAACGCGGCCATCCTTGGCCTGAGCCGCCGCGAGACCGAACGCCAGTTCAACGAGATTGTCGCCTTCGCCGAGCTCGAGCCCTTCATCGACAACCAGGTGAAGCACTACAGCTCCGGCCAGTACGTGCGCCTCGGGTTCGCCGTGGCCGTCCACGTCAGCCCCGACATCCTGCTGGTCGACGAGGTCCTGGCCGTCGGCGACGAGTCGTTCCAGCGCAAGTGCCTGAACAAGATCAGCGAGTTCCAGCAGAACGGCTGCACCATCCTGTTCGTCACCCACGCCCTCGACCTGATCCCGCGGATCTGCAGCCGGGGGGTGGTCCTCGACCACGGCCGGGTGCTGCACGACGGCGACCCGGTGGAGGCGGCCGAGCGGCTGCGCAGCCTGCTCGGCACCGGCGCCGACCAGTCCGGCGGCGCCG
>DATENJ010000512.1:0-4142 GCA_035275125.1 Actinomycetes bacterium
TCCTCGGGCTGGAGGTCGCGCTGCAGCCGGAACTGGTCGAGACGGGCGCGGTTCATGGTGGCCACCTCGGGCCGCCGGGCCCGGTGCCGCCCGGCGGAGAGGCGGAAGTCTATCCTGAACTGCGTCGACGGGATGAAGGGAGCGGGCGGATGGCGGGACCGGTGACGGTCGTGTGGGACGAGGCGCTGGCCGCCTACGACTTCGGGCCCGAGCATCCACTGCGGCCGGCCAGGGTGCAGCTGACCATGGCCCTTGCCCGGTCCTTCGGGCTGCTGGACCAGGTCAAGGTGGCCGGGCCGGCGGCCGTGTCGGGGACCGACCTGACCCGGGTCCACGAGCTCGACTACCTGGCCGCGGTCAAGGCCGCCGAGCGCGGGCAGGCGAACCCCCGCTTCGGGTTCGGGCCCGGCGACAACCCGCCGTTCCCCGGGATGCACGAGGCGGCCATGCGGGTCTGCGGGGCCACCGTCGCCGCGGCCGAGGCGGTCCGCTCCGGAGCCGCCCTGCACGCGTTCTCCCCGGCCGGCGGCCTCCACCACGCCATGCCCGACCGGGCCAGCGGCTTCTGCGTCTACAACGACCCGGCGGTGGCGATCGCCTGGCTGCTCGACCAGGGGGTGGAGCGGATCGCCTACGTCGACGTCGACGTCCACCACGGCGACGGGGTCGAGGCCATCTTCGCCGGCGAGCCCCGGGTCCTGACCGTCTCGCTGCACGAGTCGGGCCGCTACCTGTTCCCCGGTACCGGCTTCGCCCACGAGGTCGGCGAAGGCCCGGCCCGCGGCACCATCGCCAACCTCCCCCTGCCCCCGTCGACCACCGACGACCTGTACCTGGCCGCCTTTGACGCACTGGTGCCAGCGCTGGTGCGCGCCTTCCAGCCCGAGGTGCTGGTCAGCCAGCTGGGCTGCGACACCCACTTCAGCGACCCGCTGGCCCACCTCGGCCTGACCGTCCGCGCCTACCGGCAGCTGGCCGGTCGCCTGCACGACCTGGCCCACACGGTCACCGGCGGCCGCTGGCTGGCCACCGGCGGCGGCGGCTACCAGTGGGCGGCGGTGGTCCCGCGGGCCTGGTGCACCTACCTGGCCGAGATGGTCGGAGCCGAGCTGCCCGAGCGGCTCCCCGAGGCCTACCTGGACGAGGCCGCCGACCGCTTCGGGGCCCTGATCGGCCCGGACATGGACGACGAGGTGGTCGCCCTGCGCAGCGAGCACCGCTCCCGGGTCGAGGCCGAGGTCGGCCGCACCATCGAGGTGGCCAGGAGCAACCTGTTCCCGCTGCATGGTCTGACCGCCTGAGGAGGGGCGCAGCGGCCGGCGTTCGCTACCATGGGAGGCCGACCCACGACCGACCGGAGCGCCAGCATGCCCGACCTGCCCTCCCGCGACGAGCTCGGCCGCCACCTGGTGACGGCCCGGATCGCGGGGTCGGTGCGAACCCCGGTCTGGGACGTGCTCCGCAAGGCCGGCCTGGTCGCCGCCGGCGATCCCGACCACTGCTTCGGGCTGTCGGGCATGCACCGCTACACCCAGGCCGAGGTCCTGGCCGAGGTCGCCCGGCAGTACGGCTGGACCCACACGCCGGGCGAGCCCGGCGACGGCCCCACCTGGATCGAGCCAGAGCCGCTGCTGGACGAGATCGACCGGGCCGCCACCCGCCTGGCGAGCGCGGCCTCGGCCGGCGAGCACATCCTGTTCGCCACCGGCCACCCGACCGGCATGCTCGGCCTGTACCAGCAGGTCGCCGTGGCCGTGCGGGAGGCCGGGGCCAAGGTGTCGCGGCCCGGCGACGGCCTCGCCTTCCAGTTCCACGAGCACCGGCGGCGCATCATCTACAGCGGCTGGGTGGCGGTGCTGGCCTCGGGGGCCAACCTGTACCACACCCACGAGGCCCACCCGATGGAGCTGGTGCTGGAGCAGGCCACCGAGGTCGACCTGGTCGTCGGCGACCACGGCTGGGCCGGGGCGGCCGCCGAGCGGGGCATCGACGTGGTCGCGGTGGCCGACATCAACGACCCGGCCCTGCCCATGGCCAAGGCCGAGGGCCGGGCCGGGATCGTCATGGGCATGGACGACAACGTCCGCCCGACGCCCTCGGCGTACGACCCCCTGGCCGACTACCTGCTGGCCAGGATCCTCCCGTGACCGACCGCTACACGCGCCTGATCGAGCAGGTGCTCGACGACCCGGGCACGGTGCTGCTGCTGGGGTCGATGGACTCGGGCAAGACGACCTTCGCCAGGGCCCTGCTGGCCAGGGCCGTCGACCGCGGCATCCCCGCCGCCTACCTGGACACCGACGTCGGCCGGACGACCGTCGGGCCGCCGACCACCATCGGCCTCAAGCACGTGCTCGAGGCCAAGCACCTGGAGGACGACGAGCTCGCCCAGGCCGACGGGCTCTACTTCGTCGGCTGGGTCTCGGCCCAGTTCCACCTGCTGCCCCTGATCGCGGGCACGGCCAAGCTGATGAACGTGGCTCGCATGGCCGGGTCCGAGCTGGTCGTGGTCGACACCTCGAGCCTGATCAGCGGCGTCTACGGCCAGATCCTCAAGTACCACAAGATGGAGGTCAGCCGGCCCGACTACGTGATCGGGTTCGAGCGCGGCGAGGAGCTGGACCCGCTGCTCGGCATCGCCCGCCGCTTCACCCCGGCCCGGGTCGAGGCCTACCCGGCCCACCCCGAGGCCCGCCCGACCACCGCCGACGAGCGCTCCGAGACCCGGCGGGCCCGCTTCGCCTCCTACTTCTCCGGCAACCTCCATCGCTGGCGGGTCAAGCCGACCGTGTTCCTGCCGTCGCTGCCTCCCGACGCCGACCTGGCCAGCCTGGCCGGCCTGCTGGTCGGCATGGAGGACGGCAAGGGCTCCTGCGTCGGCATCGGCTACCTCGAGCTGGCCGAGGACGGCCACCTGCGCATGATCTCGTCTGTGTCCGAGGGCGCCAGGGCGCTGCGTCTCGGCTCGACCCGCATCACCCCCGACTGGACCTCGACCACCCGGGTCGACCTCCGCCACCTGTTCGGCACCGAGTAGCCGGGCCGTGGACCCCGCCGCCCATTCGGCAACGGGTCGCCGGCCGGTGGACCCCGTCGCCCTTGCCGCCCGTGGCGAGTCGGTCTGGCACCGCCTCGGCCTGGCCGCGCTCGGGGTCGACTGGGTCGAGGACGGCCAGGTGGCCAGGCGCACCCAGCCCGCCACCGAGGTGTTCCTCGCCGCCCTGTCCCTGAGGGCCGGGGTCCCGGCGGCCACGCTCGCCCGGGCCGTCGAGGGCCTGGACACCGAGCTGGCCGTCCGCGACGCGGGCGGCACCGAGGACCTGGGTCCCTACGGCTTCGTCCTCCAGGGTCGCGAACCGTGGATGGTCCGCCCACCCGGCCCGTTGGCGCCCGGCCTGTGCGAGCCCGGCCAGCCCCCGCCCGGCCTGGAGGTGACCCCGTGCCGGTCCCCGGCCGAGGTCGAGCTGTTCGAGCGCACCAGCGTCGAGGGGTTCACCGGCAGCGCCTCCGACTGGTCCCCCGGCACCATCCACCCTCCGGAGGCCAGCCTGCGGGTCCCCGGCCTGACCCTGCTGCTGGCCCGCCTGCACGGCCGGCCGGTCGGCACCGCCATCGCCGCCACCGACGGCACCGTCCTCAACGTCGGCGGCGTCGCCGTCGTGGAAGCCGCCCGCCGCCAGGGCATCGGCACCTACCTGACCCTGGCCTGCCTGGCCACCGCTCCCGCGCTCCCGGCCGTGCTGTCCAGCAGCGACCAGGGCCACCCCCTCTACGAGACCCTCGGCTTCGCCGACGCCGGCCCCACCGCCGTCTGGTGGCGCCCCGGCCCCCGGGCGTCCTGAGACGGCACGGTGCGACAATGCCTGGCATGGCGGGATACGACTGGATCACCTTCACCAGTGACTACGGGCTGGAGGACCACTTCGTCGGGGTCTGCCACGGGGTGATGGCCCAGGTGGCCCCGGGGGCGCGGGTGCTGGACGTGAGCCACGCGGTGGGGCCGCAGGACGTGCGGCAGGGGGCGCGGGTGCTGGCCGAGGCGGTGCCGTACCTGCCGACGGCTGTGCATCTGGCGGTGGTCGACCCGGAGGTGGGGACGGGGCGGGGGATGGTGGCGGTCGAGGCCGGGGGACAGGTGCTGG
>DATENJ010000513.1:0-2815 GCA_035275125.1 Actinomycetes bacterium
ACCACCAGGTGCGGGGGCAGCACGACCTCCCGGGGGCTGGTGCGGCCGCCGTCGAGCCGCTCGACGGCCGCGGCCACGGCGTGCTCGGCCTGGCGGCGGGCGTCCTGGCTGACGGTGGTCAGGTTGACGTGGGCCAGGCGCGACAGGCTGCTGTCGTCGTAGCCCACCACCGAGATCCCCGCCGGGACCGCCACCCCGGCCCGGGCGAACACGTCCAGCAGGCCGAGGGCGCAGTGGTCGTTGAAGGCGACCACCGCACTGGGCAGCGGCCTGCCCTCGTCCAGCAGCAGGCGGGCCGCCCGGGCGCCGGCGGCCTCGGTGTGGTCGCCGCCGATGACCCGGATCTGGCCGCCAAGGCGGTGGCGGCGCATCGCGCTGCGGTACCCGCGGCGGCGGTCGGAGGCGATCGTCCCCCTGCCCCCGTCGACGTAGGTGATCGCGCGGTGGCCGAGGCCGGCCAGGTGGTCGACGGCCTGCCCGACGCCCTCGGCGTCGGCCGACCGCACCACGTCAACGCCGGCGGCGGCGACCCGCCGGCCGATCACCACCACCGGGAGCTGGCGGCCCAGGTCGGCCAGCTGGGTCGCCGGGGCCACCGGGCCGAGGAGGATGAGGGCCTCGCAGCGGAAGTCGACCAGGGTCTCGGTGGCCCGCCGCTCGTCCCGGGTCCGGGTGGCGGCGCTCAGCACCACGTCGTAGCCCTGCCGCTCGGCCGCGTCGTAGAGGTCCTCGACCAGCTCGGCGTGGAAGGCGCTGCCCGCCTCCATCAGCACCCCGACCAGGTGGGTCCGGCGCCGGGCGAGCAGGCTGGCCGTCCGGTCGGGACGGTAGCCGAGCTCGGCGGCCGCCTCCAGCACCCGCTGGCGGGTGGCCGCGCTCGGCCCGGGGGCGTTGGAGAGCACCATCGACACCGAGGCCGGGGACATCCCGACCCGCTCGGCGACGTCCTCCAGCCGTGGGCGGCGCGAACCTCTTGACATGTCCATCGATGCCTCGCATAGTACGATTTGAAGCGCTTCAAATCAAGCGCTTCAAATCGCAGGAAGGGAGCTGAAGGTGACAGGTTCCTCCATCGGTGTGGCCGTCATCGGCGCCGGCATGGCCGGGCGAGCGCACGCATCCGGGTACCGCACGGCGTCGACGCTGTACGGCGAGGGGCTGCCCGAGGTCCGTCTGGTCGCGGTCGCCGACGTCAACCCCGCCTTCGCCGCCGACACCGCCCGCCGCTTCGGCTACGAGCGGGCCGAGGCCGGCTGGGAGGCCGTGGCCGAGGCCCCCGACATCGACGTGGTCAGCGTGGTCGTGGCCAACCCCCTGCACCGTCAGATCGTCGAGGGGCTGCTGGCCGCGGGCAAGCACGTGCTGTGCGAGAAGCCGATGGCCCCGACCGTCGAGGACGCCGAGGCCATGGTGGCGGCGGCCGAGGCCTCGGACCGGGAGACCGCCATCGGGTTCGTGTTCCGCCGCTCCCCGGCCATCGCCGCCATCCGGGACCAGATCGCCTCCGGGGCCATCGGCCGGCCGCTGCACTTCAACGGCCACTACTGGTGCGACTACGGCGTCGACCCCCGGGCGCCGATGAGCTGGCGCTACAAGGGCGGCCCGGGGTCGGGGGCGCTGTCCGACATCGGCAGCCACCTGATCGACCTGGCCGAGTTCGTCTGCGGCCCCATCGCCTCGGTCCGCGGGGCGGCCCTGCCAACCGTCATCGGCGAGCGCGCCCTGCCCCTCGGCGCGGCCGTCGGCCACGCCGCGGCCGAGCTCAGCGACGTGACCGAGCCGGTGGAGAACGAGGACCTGGTCAGCTTCACGGCCAGCTTCGCATCGGGTGCCGCCGGCACCCTCTCGGCCTCGCGGGTCGCCTACGGGCTGGCCAACTCCCTCGGCTTCGAGGTCTTCACCGAGCGGGGCGCGGCCACCTTCGACCTGGCCAGGGCGGGCGAGTTCGGCTTCGCCGACCCGGCCCCGGCCGGCCCGACCCAGGGCTTCCGCCAGGTCCTCGTCGGGCCCGCCCAGCCGTACCTCACCGGCGGCCTCCCGATGGACTTCCCCGGGGTCGGTTACGGCCAGAACGACCTGTTCTCGTTCCAGGCCCGGGCCTTCCTCGAGCAGGTGGCCGGGCTGGAGCGGCTGCCCCGGATGGCCTCGTTCGCCGAGGGGCTGCACAACATCCGACTGCTGGACGCGGTCGTCGCCTCGGCCAAGGCCGGCGGCGCCGAGATCGTCATCGACTGACCGAGAGGACGCTCACATGAAGCCCGGTGCCTACACCGCCTGCCTGCACGACAAGCCCATCGCCGAAGCGATCCAGACACTGCGCGACCTCGGTCTGGACAGCGCCGAGATCAACTCGGGCGGGTTCCTGCCCCCCGTCCACCTGCCGGTCGACGACCTCCGCACCAGCCAGGACGCCCGTGACGAGTATCTGGGGCTGTTCAGCTCGGCCGGGGTGACCCTGACCGCCCTCAACTGCAACGGCAACCCGCTCGACCCCAACCCGGCGGTCGGGCCACTGCACGCCAAGGACGTGCGCGACGCCATCGAGCTGGGCGCGCTGCTCGGGGTCAAGCGGGTCGTCACCATGTCCGGGCTGCCCGGCACCGACCCCGGCGGCCGCTACCCGTCCTGGACGGTCGAGCCCTGGCACAGCGTCTACCTCGACGCCCGCGACTACCAGTGGAACGAGGTCGGCATCCCCTTCTGGAAGGACATCCAGGCCAGGGCGGCCGACGCCGACGTCAAGGTCTGCATCGAGATGCACCCCCACAACCTGGTCTACAACCCGGCCACCATGGAGCGCCTGGCCACCGAGATC
>DATENJ010000514.1:0-5742 GCA_035275125.1 Actinomycetes bacterium
CCCCGCGCCGCCGGACGGCCTACCTGGCCGCCCTTGGCGCCGCCGCCGCCGGGGCGGTCTGCTGGTGGGCCGGTCGCACCGCCAGCCCCTTGTGCGACCCGGACAGCGTCCTCCAGGGCCACGCCGCCTGGCACCTGCTCGGCGCCGCCGCCCTGGCCTGCTGGGCGCTGGCCGTCCTCGACCCGCCCGCTCAGGCCAGGTCGTAGAACCCGATGTCGGCCCGCCGGATGGTGACCAGGACCGCGTCGGAGGTGCGCTGGGCGTCGGGCGGCGGGCTCTCGGTGAGGATCAGCTGGAAGTAGAGGCTGCGCAGGAAGGCGGTGACGTTGGCCCTGGCCGCCGACTCGGCCTCGCTGGCGTAGGCCGACCGCCACGACTCCTGGCCAGGGGCGGCGGTGAAGCGGTCCAGCCAGGCGACCAGCCAGGCCCGGTCGACCAGGTTGCGCCGGAGCACGTTGAGGGCGGCGTAGGCCAGGCGCTCGTCCTCGTGGTGGACGAACACCGCCGGGGCCGGGGTGAGCAGCCGGTCGGCGATGGCGTCGAGGATCCGCTGGAGCTCGGTCGCGCCCAGGTGGGGGCTGCGGGCCAGCATCATGAGCAGGTCGGCGGTGTGGCCCATGGCGTTCGCCCAGCCCGGGCCCGGGACCCAGCTGCGCAGGTCCCGCTCACGCGGCAGGTAGCTGAGGGCCGCCTCCAGGAAGCCGTCCAGGTCGGCCTGGTCGAGGAACGGGTTGGCGTTGTCGAGGGCGACGATCTCCATCAGGATCAGCACCGAGTAGGTGCGCAGGTAGACCGAGTCGGTGCCCTGCTCGCCGAGGCCGGCCTCAAGGTTGGCGGTCATCTGCTTGGCCATGGCGCGCAGCTGCTCGCCCCCGTACTGGCCCCGTTCGATCCAGGCGGCCAGGATCCGGTAGGCGAACTCGTCCCGCAGCTCGGGGTCGGTCGAGCCCAGCCAGCCGAGCAGCTCGGGGGTGAGCTCGGCCACCCACTCGCCTTGGGGGAGGGCGTTCTCGTCGTTGGCGATGACCCGCCAGAAGCTCCGGTCCATCAACCCGACCTCTGCCCGTTCCCTGTGGCGTTAACCTTCACCAGCTGCACCAGGCCCGCGAGGTCCTCGACCCGGTGGGCGTCGCCGGGCTCCGGGTAACGGGCGAAGCGGTCGATCAGGACCGGGGTGATGCCGACCGCCCGGGCCGCGGCCACGTCGTTGGCCGGCTGGTCGCCGACATGCACGGTCGCCGAGGCGTCCGCCCCGGCCCCGGCCAGGGCGGCCTCGAAGATCCGCGGGTCGGGCTTGGCCACCCCGAGCACGCCGGAGATGACCACCGTGGCGAACAGCTGGTCGACCTCCTGGAGGGCGAGGATGTCGGCCAGCCAGGGTTCGAAGTTGGACACCACCCCGAGGGTGACGCCCCGCCCGGCCAGCTCCTCGAGGGCCGGCCGGACGTCGTCGAACAGCTGGTAGGAGGCCGGGTCGCTGAACGAGGCGAACAGCGCGTCGGCGAGCTCCCTGTGGTCCGGCCCGTCGCCGGCATGCCCCAGCGTCGCCAGGACGTCCTGGTAGAACCCCGTCCAGAACTCGCGCTGGGTGGCCGGGTCGGTCCAGTCGTCGGGCCAGGCGGCGTCCCGCACGGCGGCGGCGACGGCGGCGTCGACGGCCGCCTCCTCCAGCGGCACGCCCTGGTCGGCGGCCACGGCCACGAACCGTCCCTGGAAGCTCGGCGCGGGAGCCAGCAGCGTGTCGCCGGCGTCGAACAGCACGCAATCGAGCGGATCCGGAATCGGGGGCAGACGGCTCATACCGCGCAGGCTACAGTCCCCAACCGGCCGCAGTCACGGGTCCCGGTCGCCGCCCGGCGTCCGCGTGCGCTGCTCCAGCAGGCGCTGGAGCTCCTCCCAGACCTCGTCGACGCGTCTGCCCAGCTTCTCCACCGAGCCGCTGTTGTCGATCACGATATCCGCCCTGGCCAGGCGTTTCTCCGGTTCCAGCTGGGCGGCGATCCGGTTGGAGGCGTCCCGCTCCCCCACCCCCTTGGCGGCCAGGCGCTCGACCTGGATCTCGGTCGGCGAGTGGGTGACGATCACCACGTCGACGCCCTCGGCCAGCCCGGCCTCGATCAGCAGGGCCGCGTCCAGGACCACGACCACGTCCTGGTCGTGGTACTTCTCGAGGCGGTCGGCGATGCGGGCGAAGATCGCCGGGTGGGTGATCTCGTTGAGCAGGGCCAGCTTGGCGTTGTCGGCGAAGACCAGGTCGGCCAGGGCCTGCCGGTCGATCTGGCCGTCGGGGTGCAGTACCCCGGGGCCGAAATGCTCGCGGATCTTGCACCAGGCCGGCAGGCCGGGCAGGACGATCTGCCTGGCGATGTGGTCGGCGTCGATGATCTCGGCGCCCCGCTCGGCGAGCATGGCCGAGACCGTGCTCTTGCCCGAGGCGATGCCTCCCGTGAGCCCGACCAGCAGCATGCCGCCGCCCCCTCGAGCTTGCTCTCGTGCTGACCGGCCGACTGTACCGCCGGGTGGCGGGCCGTGTGGCCCGCTACTCGCCGGCGTTCTTGCGCTTCAGGTCCTCGACGATGTTCTCGAGCGTGTCGTCGCTCGGCGCCTGGCCGGCGTCGGCCGCCTCGGCCTGCTCGCCCTCCGCCGCCGCCTGCGCTTCGGCGGGCTGACCCTCGGCCTGCTCGCCCTCCGGCGCCGCCTGCCCATCGGCCGGCTGCCCCTCGGTCGGCTGGCCCTCCGCGTCGTAGCCGCCCTCGTAGAAGCCGGCCTCCTGGAACGCCTCGGCCATGGCCGTGCCCGGCATCACACCGATCGGGTTGCCCTGCTCGTCGTAGACGTAGCTGCCGTCGGCGTACTCGCCCTCGGCATAGGCGCCCTCGACGTAGGCCCCCTCGGCGTACTCGCCCTCATAGCCCTGGTAGGCACCCTCGAGGGCCAGCTCGTCCTCTGGGGCGGTGAGCTGGGCCTGGTCCTGGGCGGCCTGCTTGAGCGACAGCGAGATCCGGCGGCGGTCCAGGTCGATGTCGATCACCTTGACGGTGATCTCCTCACCGACGCTGACGACCTGCTCGGGGATGTCGACGTGACGCTCGGCCAGCTCCGAGATGTGGACCAGGCCCTCGATGCCGTCGTCGACCCGCACAAAGGCCCCGAACGGCACCAGCTTGGTCACCCGGCCCGGGATCAGCTCGCCGATCTGGTGGGAGCGGGCGAACTGGCGCCACGGGTCCTCCTGGGTCGCCTTGAGCGACAGCGAGACCCGCTCGCGCTCCAGGTCGACGTCCAGGACCTCGACCTCGACCTCCTGGCCGACCTCGACGACCTCGGAGGGGTGGTCGATGTGCTTCCAGGACAGCTCGGACACGTGCACCAGGCCGTCCACGCCGCCCAGGTCCACGAAGGCCCCGAAGTTGACGATGCTGGAGACGACGCCCTTGCGGACCTCGCCCTTGCGCAGGGTGTGGAGGAACGCCCGGCGGGTGGCCGACTGGGTCTCCTCCAGCCAGGCCCGGCGGGACAGGACCACGTTGTTGCGGTTCTTGTCGAGCTCGATGATCTTGGCCTCGAGGGTGCGCCCGACATAGGGGTGCAGGTCGCGCACCCGGCGCATCTCGACCAGGGAGGCGGGGAGGAAGCCGCGGAGGCCGATGTCGAGGATCAGGCCGCCCTTGACGACCTCGATGACGGTCCCCTCGACGATCTCGTCGTTCTCCTTCTTCTTCTCGATCGTGCCCCAGGCCCGCTCGTACTGGGCCCGCTTCTTGGACAGGATCAGGCGGCCGTCCTTGTCCTCCTTCTGCATGACCAGGGCCTCGATGTGGTCACCGAGACTGACGACCTCGTTGGGGTCGACGTCATGCTTGATGGACAGCTCACGGGAGGGGATGACGCCTTCGGACTTGTAGCCGATGTCGAGCAGCACTTCGTCGCGGTCGACCTTCACCACGTAGCCGTCGACGATGTCGCCCTCTTCGAAGGCCTTCAGCGACTCTTCGTAGGCGGCCGCGAGGTCCTCGGCGGAGCCGACATCGTTCTGCGTCACCTGGGTGGTTACCCCGGGGACGTCCTGCTCGGTTGCGGTGGGTCGGTCGGTGGACTCGGTCAACTGCTCGTCTCCTAGACTGTCGGACAGAAGGCTCCCCCTGCAGACATTTCCGTGGCGGTGAGGCGACGCGATGAGCGTCAGAACACACTGGCAGAAAAGCCCACAGTGGTTCGGCAGATGGTAGCCGTCCCAGCTTGGCCGCGTCAACGGTGCATGCGCGTATGACCTGCGAGTTTATGTTCCTTCAAGAAAGGGTGGTCAAGTGACCGAGCCGCTTTACCAGCGTGACGCCTATCTCGCCGCCTTCGATGCCCAGGTCACCGGGGTCGAGGCCGACGGTGTCGTGCTCGACCGGTCCGCGTTCTTTCCCGGCGGGGGCGGGCAGCCGCCCGACACCGGCGTCCTGGAGGTCGAGGGGGTCGAGCTGGCCGTCACCGGGTCCCAGCGCCGCGAGGGCCGGGTCGTGCTGCTGGTCGACGGCGAGCCGCCGCCCGCCGGCGCCAAGGTCAGGGGCCGGCTGGACTGGGAGCGCCGCCACACCCTGATGCGCACCCACACCGCCCTGCACATGCTGTCGGGGGTGATCGGGCGCGACTACGGGGCGCTGGTCACCGGGGGCAACTTCGAGGAGCAGAAGGCCCGGATGGACTTCGAGCTGTCCTCGATGAGCGCCGAGTTCGCCGAGGCGGTGGAGCAGGCGCTGCGGGTCGAGGTCGACGCCGACCGGCCGGTGCACGTCTCGTTCCTGTCCCCCGAGGAGTTCGCCGCCCGGCCCGAGCTGATCCGGACCAAGGCCAACCTGGTCCCCCAGGGCCTCGAGGTGGTCCGGGTGATCGACATCGAGGGCCTGGACCGGCAGGCCGACGGCGGCACCCACGTGGCCTCGACCGGCGAGGTCGGCACCATCTACGTGGTCGGCCACCAGTCCAAGGGCAAGGGCAACAAGCGCCTGCGCATCGCCCTCGACCCGGTCCCGGCGGCGCCGCCCCGCGCCGAGTGACGCAGCCGGACTGGCTCGGCTGGGTGGCTCGCCTCCAGGCCATCGCCCAGGCCGGCCTCGAGCTCTCCGACGGGCCGTACGACCTGGAGCGCTACAAGGCGGTGCGGGCGCTGGCGGCCGAGATCGCCGCCGCCCACCTGGAGCTGCCAACCGACGCCGAGCGGCTGCGCCTTGACGAGCTGCTGGCCGGGGACGGCGGCTACCCGACACCCAAGGTCGACGTCCGGGCCCTGGTCCGGCGGGACAGCGAGGTGCTGCTGGTCCGCGAGCGGGCCGACGGCCGCTGGTCGCTGCCGGGCGGCTGGGCCGACGTCGGCTGGTCGCCGGCGGCCATGGTCGAGCGCGAGGTCGCCGAGGAGTCCGGGTTCCAGGTGCGGGCCCGGCGGCTGCTGGCCCTGTGGGACCGCTCGCGCCACAACCCGGGCCCGTTCCCCCACTCGGTCTACAAGGTGGCGGTCGCCTGCGAGCTCCTCGGCGGCAGCGCCCGCCCCAGCATCGAGACCCTTGACGCCGGCTGGTTCCCACCCGGGTCACTGCCCGAGCTGTCCACCGGCCGCATCACCGAGGCCCAGATCGCCCGCCTGGTGGAGCTGGACGACCACCCGGAGCTGCCGCCCGACCTCGACTAGCCGTCCCGCTCCGAGGATGGCCGGCGGTGGCCGAGGCGGGTGCCGACGGCGGCGCCGGCCAGCGCGGC